>NZ_JBFRFA010000034.1:0-82662 GCF_052114585.1 Pedococcus sp. 2YAF34 | reverse complement strand
GCCATCCGCGCCGCGAAGATCGCCAAGGACCGCGGCATCGGCGGCGCGCTGCTGTCCGCGTCGTCCTACCTGATGAAGTCCCCGCCCGTGCAGCGCGAGGACACCGAGGGCCGCGCCAAGCTCGAGGCCTTCATCGCCGGCACCGAAGACCACTGAACGCGCGGCTGGAGCACCGAGCCATACCCTGCACCACCCCCGTACGACGAAGGGGCACCTCCCGGCCCGGAGGTGCCCCTTCGTGCGCTCCGGGTGGGTGGGGTCCGGAGGCGGGGCGGGGAGGTGCGAGGTCGTCCGCCTGACGTAGGGGAGGACTCCCGCTTTTTACGACTTTGGGCGGAAGTTCAGGCGCCGCGCCGGTGCGAATCTGGAAGGCACAGCGAGTGGTTCATCGCCCGCCCCACCCAGGCGGGGGTGAAGGGGGACCATCATGGGACGCGGTGACGACGAAGCCATCCTGGTGACCGGCGCGGCCGGCTTCATCGGGAGCCACCTCTGCGAGGCGCTCCTCAGGAGGGGGTACCGGGTCCGCGGCCTGGACGCCCTCACCGACTTCTACGACCCGGCGCGCAAGCGCCTCAACCTGGTCCCCCTGCTGGCCTGCCCCGGGTTCGACCTCGTCGAGGAGGACCTGCTCACCGCCGACCTGGCGCCGGCGCTCGAGGGAGTGGGCGCGATCGTCCACCTGGCCGGCGAACCGGGGGTGTCCGCGTCCTGGGGGCCGTCCTTCGCCCGGTACGTCGACCGCAACCTCCTGGCCACACAGCGGCTCCTGGAGGTGGCGTGCGGCCACCCGGTGCGGCGCTTCGTCTACGCCTCCAGCTCCTCGGTGTACGGGGCCGATGCCGGTGCCCCGCAGGGCCGGTCCGAGCCCCGGCCCTTCAGCCCGTACGGTGTGAGCAAGCTGGCCGCCGAGGCGCTCGTCGGTGCGTACGCGGTGGCGTACGGGGTGCCCACGGTGTCGCTGCGGTACTTCTCGGTCTACGGCCCCCGCCAACGGCCCGACATGGCAGCCCACCGGTTCATCGAGGCGCTGCTCGACGGCGTGCCGCTCACCGTCTTCGGCGACGGCAGCCAGGCGCGGGACTTCACCTACGTCGGGGACATCGTGGCCGCGACGGTGCGAGCGCTGACGGCGGACCTGCCGCCGGCCACCGTCCTGGACGTGGCCAACGGCAACCCGGTCACGGTGGCCGGCCTCATCGAGTGCCTCCACGAGCTGCTCGGTGTCGCCGGCGCGTCCCTGCACCACCGTGAGGAGCGGCGCGGTGACGTCCCACGCACCATGGGCGACACCGCCACCACGCGTTCCCTCCTGGGCTGGGGCGCGACCACCGACCTGCCCACGGGCCTGCGCCGACAGCTCCAGTGGCACCTCGCCCTCCGACAGCAACCCACGGCGTCCACCTCCGGGCTGCGCCCCAGCGTCAGTGCCTGACCATGGGACACGACGACGGGCCCAGGCTGCTGATCTACTCCCAGGACGGGCTCGGCCTCGGTCACCAGCGCCGGACCACGCTCCTGGCCCGGCAGTTCCTCGCCGCCGAACCCGACGCGAGCGTCCTCACCATCTGTGACTCCCCACTGGGGCACTTCTTCGTCACCGGGGCCGGCCACGAGCACCTGAAGCTGCCGTCGGTCGTGAAGGTGGGGCCCGGGAGCTGGCGGCCCGTGTCGCTGACGATGTCGTTCGCCGAGGTGCTGGCCCTGCGCAAGGAGGTCATCAAGAGCACGGCCATCGGCTTCTCGCCCGACGTCCTGCTCGTCGACCACATGCCCCACGGCGCCATGGGAGAGCTGGTGCCGGCCCTCGAGGCGGTCGAGCGTCGAGGCGTGCGGACGGTCCTGGGCCTGCGGGACATCCTCGACGCGCCGGCCACCACCCGGCAGCGGTGGCACCTGGAGGGCGCCTTCGACGCCGTGGAGCGCTTCTACGACGACGTGCTGGTGTACGGGTCGAACGACGTCTTCGACGTCGCGGCGCAGTACGACTGGCCGGCGGAGCTGGAGCCGCGACTGCGCTACTGCGGCTACGTCTGCGCGCCTGCGCCGAGGGCAGTCGGCCGGACCGTGCGCAACCGGCTGCTCCGCGACCGCCCGGGTGCAGCGCTCGTCGTGGCGATGGCGGGCGGCGGGGCGGACGGCTACCCGCTCTTCGAGACGGTCCTGCGAGCCCTGCCGCGCCTCGACGCCGGGCGCGAGTGCGTGGTGGTGGTCATCACGGGACCCTTCCTGCGGGCGGCGCAGCGCAACCGGCTCAAGGCACTGGCGGCGGGCCTGCCGGTGGTGCTCCGCGCGAGCGTGGGGAACTCCCTCGACTACCTCGGTGCGGCGGACCTGGTCGTGGCGATGGCGGGGTACAACACCTCCGCCGAGATCCTGAGCCTGCGGGCGAAGGCACTGCTCGTCCCGAGGTCGGGTCCGAGCGCGGAGCAGCGGCTTCGCGCCAAGGCGTTCGCCGAGCGGGGGTGGGTCCACTGGCTGGAGCCCGAGCACCTCGAGCCCAGCCGGCTCGCCGAGGCGATGGACCGCGCCCTGGCCGCCCCCGCGCCCGGGGGCGCGTGCCCCCCGGACCTGGGGGGCAGGGAGCGAGCCGTCGCGCACATCCTCGCGGGCCGGGCCACGACGGCGACCCCCGCCGAGGAGGTGCAGGCGGGCCCCGAGGAGGCGCTCCCCGCACCCGTACCCCTCGCGAGCGAGGCCTAGCCGTGCTGGCCGTACACCCCACCGAACCAGCGCCGTCTCACCTGGACGAGGTGCTGTCGGGCGCGCGAGGTGAGGAGCCGGTACGGCGCCTGGTCCTGGACCCCTGGCGGCACGGGTTCGCCGACGCCCTGGGGGACGTGACGCCCGGTCGTCCGTCCGGGAGGCTCGAGGTGCTGCGCAGCACGTTCAAGCCGGGACGCAGGCTGAGCGCCTACTACCTCCTCGGCACGGACCGGGGGCCGATCCACGTGGCGGCGACGTGGCGCCCCACGACGGCCGACCACGACGGACCTGACGGGCCCCCGGTCTCCGTGCTCGTGTCCCCGGCCGACCCCGCCATGCCGCAGCTGGCGAGGCTGGCGGACGCCGACCACCTGGCCCGCGCGGTTGCCGAGGTGGGCGGACCGCTCCACGAACCGCGCAGGGACGGGCTGCGCCTCCACACCATCCGCTACCGCCCGGGGGAGCGGCACGTCCTGGGCCTGACCTCCGTCGGCGGCAGGCCCGGGGTCGTCGTCAAGACCGACCGGGACCACTCCGGCGAGCGCGCCGTGGTGGTGGCACGCGCAGTGGGGGCGCTGCTGCGGTTCAGGTGCCCGCGCGTCGGCGCCGCGGTGCCTCTCGGCTGGGTCCCCTCGGACGCCGCTTCGCTGTGGGCGCTGGCGCCCGGCTCGCTCCTGTCGCGGGGCCTGGCGCGGCGCAGTCCGGAGAGCACCGCGCAGGTCTCCCTGCTGGGGCAGGCGCTACGGCTGCTGCACGACGACACGGCGACGGCCGAGCACCTCCAGGCATGCGGCGCCCTCCTGTCCTCACCGGACGTCGCCGCCGAGGTCGCTGCGACCCGGCGCGCGGCCCAGCACGTCAGCGTGCTGCTCCCCGCGGTCGGGCAGCTCGTGGACGCGCTGCTGTCGGCCGTCGCCACCGCCCTCACGAGCACACCACCGGGCACCCCGACCCTGGTGCACGGCGACCTCAAGGCGGACAACGTCCTCACCGGCGACGTCCTGCGCGTCCTCGACCTGGACCGTGCCGGACTCGGCGACCCGGCAGCCGACCTGGCGAAGCTCGTCGCCGACCTGCACTGGTGGTGCCCGGGCCGGTTGGGCGGCGCGGCGGGCCTGCTCACCGCCTTCCGCGACGGCTACGGGCCGGGCGCCGAGGACCGCTGGTCGCGCGCAGCCGCCCTGGTCCCGCTCTACCAGCTGAGGTTCGCGGCTCGCCGGTGCGTGCTGCACGAGCGGGACTGGTCCGCGCGGGTGGAGGCCCAGGTGGCCTCTGCCGCGGCCTCGGCCGGGACGGTGCCGTGGTGACCTCCGTCGTGACCGTGGGCGACCTCCCCGTGCGCCGGCTGGTGGGCCTCGACCCCGCTCTCCGGCACCTGGAGACGGCGCTGGACCACGTCGTCCGGGCCCGCGGCGAGCTCGACGACGCCTCTTGGACCCCCGGTGTGGGCGCTCGGCTCGCCTACCGGGCACAGGAGTCGCAGGGCACGTACACCTACAGGGACGGGACCGTCTCCACCGAGGGCTGGTCCGAGCGGGACTTCCGTGAGGACCCGTCGATGCCGGGGCTGGCCGGAGCGAGCGACCCGTCGGTGGTTGCCGAGCGGCTGGCGGACGTCCTGGGTCCGGCGACCTGGTCGGTCGACCCGGTGCGCTACCGGGCCGGCTCTCGGTGCGTGCTGCGCTACGGCGCCGAGACGCGGAGCGGTCCGGTATGCGTGTACGCCAAGGTGTTCTCGTCCCGGGACTTCTCGAGGGCGGCCAGGACGACGGTCACCGTCTCGCGGGCACGGGAGCTGGCGGGGACGGTGCCCCACGTGATGGGGGTGTGGTCCGACCTCGGGGCGGTCCTGGTGACCGCAGCCCCCGGCAGGTCGGCCTCGGCGGTGCTGGGCGACCCGGACCTCGACGCCGCCGTGGCGGCAGCCCTGGGCCGCGAGCTCGGCGTGCTGCTGGCCCGGTTCCACCGCCAGGGCCACCCCATGGCCCCGAGCGCGACGCCGACCAACCGGCTCGGGCTGGTGGAGGAGGAGCTGACGGCCATGCGCTGCGCGGCTCCCGGTCTCGCCGAGCGGTGCGACGTCGTCGTGCAGGGGCTGCGCCACCACCTCCCCTCGAGCCCCGTGAGGAGACTGGCCCACGGCGCCTTCCGCGCGGGACAGGTCGTCGTCGGCGACGACGGCCACCTCACCCTCCTGGACGTGGAGGGGGTCTGCTGCTGCGACCCTGCACGGGACCTCGGCACCATGCTGGCGCACCTCACGTGGGCGGGCCTGCGTGGCCCTGGACGCCGTCCGGCCCTGGTCGAGGCGAGTTCCTCCTTCCTGGCTGGCTACGAGGACGTCGCGGGCTCGGTCGACCCCGATTCGCTGCGCTGGTGGTGCGCCGTCGCGCTGCTCCAGTGCGCAGCCCGCAGGTTCCGCCGGCTCGAGACCTCGTGGTGGCCGTCGACCGCCGGGCTGGTCGAGGCGGCCGAGGACCTGCGACGTGTCCCCTCCGGACCTGCGCCCGCCACGGGTGCCCCCGGCGCCGATGGTGCCCCCGGCGCCGATGGTGCCCCCGGCGCCGACGGTGTCCGCGGTGCCGATGGTGTCCGCCGCGCTGGAGGTCTCCTCGGTGCCACCGACCTCCTCGACGCACCCGGGATGGCCCGTCTGCTGGAGGAGGTCGTCCTGCGCCGTGGCTCTTCCGCCGGTGCGCGGCTGTCGGTCGAGTCCGCCGAGCAGCTGTCCGTGGTGGCCGGTCGTCGCGCCGTGGCCCGCTACACCGTCCGTGGGCTCGAGCGGTCGCGGCCCACCACGGTCGTGGCCAAGGCGTTCGCCGAACCCCACCGGGCGCGGCTGCTCCACGAGCACCTGAGCATCCTGTCCCAAGGGCCCTTCGCCGCGGACGGCCTCAGGGTGCCGGAGCCACTCGGCCTGGTGCCCGAGCGGGGGCTCGTGGTGTACCGGGCGGCACCGGGCACGCCCCTGGACCGGCTGCGGGACCGGGCGGAGGTGCTGCGCGGCCTGCGCGGCGCCGCGCTCTGGCTCGCCCGCCTGCACACCTGCGACGTGGTGCTGCCCCGGGGCTGGTCGCTGTCCCGGGAGCGGGCGAACAGCCGTGTGTGGTCGGACGTCGTCGGAGCGGCGTACCCACCGCTGGCCGAGGCGGCGGCCCGTGTCGCTAGGGGGTGGTCGGAAGTGGCGCCCACCACCGGTCCGGATGCCCCGCTGCACAAGGACTTCCACCCCGGGCACGTCCTCGTCGAGGACGCCACCACCACGGTCATCGACCTCGACGAGGCGCGCCAGGGCGACCCGGCCATGGACGTCGCGCACTTCTGCGCCTACCTCGAGGCCTTCGGGCCGGACCGTCGTGACGTGCGGCTGCCACAGGCCTTCGTCGCGGAGTACGCGCAGGCCTCCGGCTGGTCCCCGGGTGAGTCGCTGGCCGGCTACGCGGCGTACGCCTGGTTGAAGATCGCACGGCAGTGGGCGCTCGGCAGCGGGCCGTGCCGCGGTGCCACTGAGGACGAGCGTCGAGCCGGCGCGGCCCGGGCCGTGACGCGGGGGCTGGCATGGCTGGGCGAGTGATCTACATCGTGCGCAGCTGGCCCAGGCTCTCGCAGACCTTCGTGGTCAACGAGGTCCTGGCCCTGGAGCGGCTGGGGGTGGGCCTCAGCGTCTACAGCCTGGTGCGCTCGGGGGAGTCGCTGGTGCAGCCGGAGGTCGCGAAGGTGCGCGCGGACGTCGTCCACCTGCGCGGCACGGGCCGACGCCACGCAGCTGCCAACGCGCGAGATGCGTTGTCGCTGTTGAGGCGTCACCCGCGCACGTACCTCGGCACCGCGTGGTTCGCGCTTCGTCACCCGGGGCTCGCCGCGGGGTACGGCGACTGCTCAACGCTCGCGTGCTTCGCCCACGCGAGCGAGGTCGCCGCCCACGTCGTGCGGGCCCAGGGCCCCCAAGGACGGGCGTCGCACGTGCACGCGCACTTCGCCCACGACCCCGCGCTCGTCGGGCTGCTGGTCGCCCGCCTCACCGGCCTCGGGTTCACCTTCACCGCGCACGCCAGGGACCTCTACCAGATCCCGCCGAGCAGCCTGGCCACCCGTGCCCGGGCTGCCCGTGCCGTGGTGACCTGCTGCGAGGCGAACGCTCGCCACATCCGGCACTCGGTCGCGGCGTCGGACCTGCCACCGCTGCTGGTGGTGCACCACGGCGTGGAGCTCGACCGGTTCAGGGCAGGCCCGCCGCGACCCCCCGCACCCGAGGTGCCGACCGTCGTGTCCGTCGGACGGCTGGTGGAGAAGAAGGGGTTCGAGGACCTGCTGCGGGCGATCGCCCTGCTCGGTCACCGAGGGGTGCGCCTGTGCCTGCGCCTTTATGGCGACGGGCCGCTGCGTGCACGGCTCCTGGAGCTGCGGGAGTCACTCGGGCTGGCCGACGTCGTCACCCTGATGGGTGCGCGCACCAGCGACGAGGTGGCCGCCGCGCTGGCAGCCGCGGACGCGTTCGTCCTCACCCCGCGGGTGACCGACGACGGCGACCGGGACGGCATACCCAACGTCCTCGTGGAGGCGATGGCCTGCGGGCTGCCCGTCGTCACCACTGCCGTGGGCGGGATCCCCGAGCTGGTGACGGACGGCGCCAACGGCCTGCTCGTCGGGGCGAAAGATGTTGCGGGAGTGGCTGACTCGCTCGAACGACTGGTGGTGGAACCTTCGCTCCGTGCCCGGCTGGGGTGCGCTGCACGGATCACCGTCGAGGAGTCGTACGACGTGGATGAGGCGGCCCTCCGGCTGCGCGAGGTCTTCGCCGGGGACGTCGGGTGGCAGGGGGAGGCGGGTCCATGAGCGCCACGGACCTTGGCCGGCCACGCCAGGACCGGGCTGCCACCCTTGACCGGTTCGCCACCCTCGACGGGCCAGTCCCCGACCGGTCGGCTCTCGAACGCCCACTGCTCGACCGGTTCTCGGAGGCGCTGTCCGCCACGACCATGGGCCCACGGCTGGCGACGGTCGGCCTCGGTGGTCCGTGCCACGTCCTCGACGCCAAGCTCGAGCCCGGGGTGCGAGCGGTCGTCCTGTACGAGTGCGGTGGGCGGCTGGTCCGTGGCGACCTGCTCGGCGTGGGTGCTGCCACGCCGTCGGCCGGGCTCGTCGTCGAGCCCGGCGTCAGCCTCTCGCCCTTCCCCCTCGACCCGGACCTGCCGTCCCTTCCCCGCGTCACCGACCCCCGCCACCTCGGCCCGGAGCTCGCCTCGGTGCTCGGCGGGACCGGCCGGCCCCTGCTGGGCCATCCGGAGCGGCTGGCCATCGACATCCTGCGCTACCGCCCGGGGAAGCGGCTGACGGCGCGTCTTCGCCACCCCGGCCTCGACGGCCCGCTCGTCGCCAAGGCGTACCACGACGACGCCAAGGCGACGGCCGTGGCGACGGAGGCGGTGCAGGTCACGGCTGCCAGCCAGGCGTCGTGCCGGGGCGGCCGCGGCGCAGGACTCCTGGCGTTCGCCCCGCCCGTCGGGTCAGCACCCTGCCTCGGCGTGGTGTTCCAGGAGGCGGTGAGGGGGCTCGCCCTCGACGACCTGCTGGGAAGCCGGCACCCCGTCACCGCGACGACCGTCACGGGGGCCGCGCGCGCCGGGGCCGCCCTCGCCGAGCTGCACGACCTGTCCCTGCCCACGGGCCGGCAGCGGCCCGTCGAGGCGGAGCTCCTGCGCTTCGCGCAGCGGTCGGAGCGGGTCGCCGCGGTGCGGCCGCAGCTGGGGGAGTCGATGGGCGCGCTGGCCGACCGGCTCGTCGAGGTGCTCCGCACACTGGCTCCACCGCGTACGGGTCCGGTCCACGGTGACTTCAAGCCCGGCCAGCTCCTGCTCCGGGGCGACCGTGTGGTCCTCCTCGACCTCGACCACCTCGGGACCGCCGACCAGGCGGTGGACGCCGGCACCTTCATCGCGTCGCTCCGGCAGCAGGCGGTCAGGTCACGCCTGGCGGGTCGTCCGCCCCAGGACGAGGAGATGGAGGCCCTCTCGAGGGCGTTGCTCGAGGGCTACCTGCGGGCCGGCGGTCCCGTGGACCAGCTGCCCCGGATCCGGTGGCACGTCGCGGTCGCCCTCGAGCGCAAGGCGCTGCGGGCCTTTGCCCGGTCTCCCCGGTCGCCGTTCCCCGCGCTCCTGGTCGACGAGGCCCAGCGTTGCCTGCGAGCCCTGGACGGGGAACGGCCGTGAGGGCCGTCGACAGGGGAGCCGGCGCGAACCCCACGGCGGCGCGCAGGCAACGCTCGCAGGCCAGCGACCTCCGGCGCACGGTGCGGCTCTTCCGGCGCTTCAGTGGCAGCCGCCGGGTCTACGTGCTCGGCTTCGTGCTGCTCGCCCTCGAGGCCGGCACCGCCGTCGTCGAGCCGTACCCCATCGCCTACCTCATCGACTTCCTCCAGGGCGCGCGCCCGGAGCTGCACTACCTGGGAGCACCGGCGGTGCTGGGGTCGGTCCGCAACGACACCATCTTCCTGCTGACCTCCGCCGTCATCCTCATCGCGGCCGTCAACAGCGCCGCCGACTCCTTCACCGAGATCTGCATGGCCCGCGGCGGCCGTTCGCTGGGCTACAGCCTCCGCGTGACGATGTACGCGCACCTGCAGCGGCTGCCCCTCGGCTACCACGACAAGCGGCGCACCGGCGACGTCATCACCCGCGTGACCGGCGACGTCCTCGTCATCGAGGACTTCGTCGTGAAGTCCCTGAGCAACATCCTCGGCAGCCTCATGGTCCTGGTCGGGAGCTTCGTGTTCCTGCTCCTGCAGTCGTGGAGCGTCGCGCTGGTCGCCCTGGTCGTCGTCCCGTTCCTCGTCCTCGCGTCCAACCACTACTCGCGGCGGATCAAGTCCGCCGCCCGGACGCAGCGGGACCGCGAGGGCGACCTCGCGTCGACCGCCCAGGAGATGCTGTCGTCCATCCGCCTCGTGCAGAGCCACGGCCGCGGCACCGTCGACCTCGACACGTTCTCCGCGCAGACCGGGCAGAGCATGTTCGCCTCGCTCAGGGCAGCGAACATCCAGGCGGAGTTCAGCTTCGTCATCGCACTCATCGAGGCCGTCGCGATCGTCAGCGTCATCTGGATGGGCCTGTGGCTGGTGGACAACGGCCTCATCACGATCGGCACGCTGGTGCTCTTCATCCTGTTGCTGCAGAACATGTTCAAGCCCGCCCGCAAGATCGTCAGCGAGTGGTACAAGATCGGCAACGTCTTCGCCAGCGTGGAACGCGTCGACGACCTGCTCGACCGCGAGGTCACCGTCACCGACCGGCCGGACGCCGTCGCCGCGCCGCCGCTGCAGGGCAGGCTGAGCCTGCGGCACGTCAGCTTCACGTACCCCGCGGAGCACTCCGACGGGTCGGCCGCCACCGCGCGACCCCCGGTCCTGCGCGACGTGGACGTCGACGTCGAGCCGGGCGAGGTGGTCGCCCTGGTCGGCTCCAGCGGGGCCGGCAAGAGCACCATCGCCCAGCTCGTGCCGCGCCTCTACGACCCCGACTCCGGGGCCGTGCTCGTCGACGGGCTCGACGTGCGCAGCCTCACCCTCGCCTCCCTGCGCCAGCAGGTGAGCCTCGTGCTCCAGGACACGATCCTGCTCAGCGGGACCGTGGCGGAGAACATCGGGTACGGCGTGGACTCACCCAGCCGGGAGGACGTCGAGGCAGCCGCGCGCATGGCCAACGCCCACGACTTCATCATGGCGCTGCCGGACGGCTACGAGACGGCGCTGGGCGAGCGGGGCTCGACCCTGTCCGGCGGGCAGCGCCAGCGCATCGCCATCGCCAGGGCCTTCATGCGGCGGGCCCCGATCCTCATCCTCGACGAGCCGACCACCGGGCTCGACACGGAGTCCGCGCAGACCGTCATCGACGCCCTGCGCCACCTCATTCGGGGCACGACCACCATCGTGATCTCCCACGACCCCGACCTGGTCAGGTGCGCCGACCGCGTCCTGGTCGTGTCCGACGGCCGGCTGGTGGTGTCGGGCGCCGCGGTGGCACCGGCGACGACGACCTCGGTCCGCCCTCCCGCCCGTCGTCCTGCGCTGCCCCCTGGCCCTGCCAACAGCGAGCTGGCGGATGAGCTCGCGTCCCGGCTGCCGGGGCTGCACCTCGCGCTCGACGAGGACCTGGTGGCGCAGCGGGTCGGCGAGTCGCTGGTCGGCAGCACCCACCGCACGTGCAGCGTCTCCGCCGGGTCGTTCTGGCTGCGCGAGGACGGCAGCTGCTCCCTGAGGTACGCCGTCCGGGTGGCCGACCCCGCCGGCGTGGTGTCCGACCACGTGCTCCTCGCCCGCGTGCACGACGACGCGGCGGCGTCGCGGGCCTACCTCGACGGGCAGGTGCGTCCCCTGCTGGGGCGTCGTGCCGCGGACTCCCCGTGGTCCGTCCCTGCAGCGGTGCTCCCCGAGGCGGCGCTCACGCTGCACGGCTTCCCCAGCGACCCCGACCTGYCGACGCTCCGGCAGGCGATGAGCCCGCGGACGGTCGCCACGCTCGCGGGGAGCCACCCCGGCGGGGCGGCGCCGAGTGTCGAGGTGGTGCACCACCCCCGCACCGGACCGTGCGTCCTGCGCTACGGCATCCCGGGCGGCACGAACGGCCGGGACGGCACGGACACCGCGGACCGCAGGGAGGTCGCGGACGGCACGGGCCGGACCCTCTACGGCAAGGTCTACCCGGACCCGCGCCGCGGCGAGGCGATCGAGGGCCTCCTGCGAGCGCTCGGTGAGAGCCCGGCGGGCCGGGACGGACGCTTCCCCCGGCCGACCCTGTACGCGCCCCGGCTGAGGCTGCTGGTCACGCAGGCGCTCGGGGGTGAGCCCGCCATCCCGGCTCTGCTCGCCTCGGTCCTGTCCACCCCCCTGACGGCCGACCACTGGCGGGACACCGAGGCGCTGCGCACAGCGGTACGGGCTGCGGGGGAGGCCCTCGCGGTGCTGCACGGCAGTGACGTCGCCACCGCGCCCGTGCACACGGCCCGCGCCGAGCAGGAGGTGCTGCGCCGCGACCTCGAGCTCGTGGCCGGCTGCTGGCCCGGGACCGCGCACCAGGTCCTGGCGAGCAGCGCGGCACTGCTGGTGGAACCACCCGAGTCCCCTGCCGTGGTGCTGTCGCACGGTGACTTCACCCCCGCGCAGGTGCTGCTCGACGGAGGCGCCGCCGCCCTGGTCGACCTGGACACGGTGTGCTGGGCCGACGCTGCGCTGGACCTGGGTCGGTTCACCGCGCACCTCGAGCTCCTCGCGTCACGGTACGGCGGTCAGGCTGGCCGTGCGCTGGTGCGCGACCTGGTTCGTTCCTTCCTCGACGCGTACGGTGTCGTGGACCGCCGGACCGCGACGGCTGCCGCGGCGTCGGAGCGAATCGCCTTCTACCGCAGCGCTTCGCTGACACGCAGCGCCCTCAATGCCTGCCGTCAGCTCAAGGAGCACCGCCTCGCGCTGGCCCTGTCGCTGCTCGAGTCGAGCCCTGGTGGGAGGGCGGACCTGTGACCGTCGTCCCCGACCGCGAGCGCGTCGTCGCACCACTGGAGGCGTTCTCCACGCTGCCCGACTGGCTGGCTGCCGCGATGGACGGCGAGCGCGTGACCGCGAGCCTGCAGCACCACGCCCCGGCGCTGCGCGCCGACCACGGCGTGGTGCTCGCGTCGGTGACCGCGTGTCGCCCGGAGCGGTTGCGCGCCAAGGACGGCACCTGGGTCGCGCGGTACCGGGTGACGGTCCGGGAGGGGGAGGCTGAGCGGGACGTCGTGCTCGTCGGTGAGCTCGTCCCGCCGCGGCACCAGCCCACCGGGCCGGAAGTCGGCGACGGTGCCTTCGTCTCTGACGGTGACCGTGACACGCACACCGACGTCGACCGTGACAGGCACACCGACGGCGACCCTGACGGCGCGGCCGGGGAGTGGTCGTGCTGGTTGCCCGACCTGCGACTGCGGCTGCGCAGCGAGGCCGGCGACCCCGCGCTGCCCGCGCTCACCGTGCTCACCCACGCGCCGGACACCACTCGTCTGCTCCAACTCGTCCTGCGCCGGGCCGGCCACCCGGACGCCGTCATCGCCTCGTGCGACCCCGTGGTGGTGCGGTACAAGCCCGGCAGCCGCTGCACCGTGGTCGTCGGTGTGACGTACGCGGACACCGTGGCCTCGTCGCCCCCGACCACGGTGGTCCTCAAGACCCACCAGGGCGACAAGGGACAGACCGCCTGGGCGGCCATGACCGCGCTGTGGGCGCGGCAGGGGGCGTGGAGGGGAGTCGTCGAGCTGGCCGAGCCGCTGGCGTTCCTGCCCGAGGAGCGGATCCTCGTGCAGGGTCCGGTGCCCGAGGACCTCACCCTCAAGGAGCTGGCCCGCCGCGCCTTCGCCGGCGGGGACCAGGACACGCTGGCGAGCCTGCGCGTGGCGCTCGCCGCGACCGGGCGCGGCCTGGCCGCCCTGCACCGGTCCGGCGCGGAGTACGGGCGCACGGCCACGCTGGCCGACGAGGTCGCGGAGATCCGGGAGGTGGTGGGCAGGCTGTCCGTGACGGTGCCCGGGCTCGGCGGTGCGGCCGAGCCGCTGCTGTCGCGCGTGGAGCAGCTCGCAGGTGACCCGCAGCCCGGCCCGGCCGTGGTGCCGTCCCACCACGACTTCAGGCCGGCGCAGGTGCTCTTGCACGAGGGCTCGGTGGGGTTCATCGACTTCGACGGCGCCGCGATGGCCGAACCCGCCCTCGACCTCGGCCGGTTCACCGCCAAGCTGAGGGACATCGGGATCAGCTCGATGGCGTTCACGGGTCAGCGGCTGTCGGGTCCGGCGCTGCGGTCGCACCTCGCCCTCGTCGACAGCCTGTGCGAGGACTTCGTGAGTGGCTACGCAGCCGAGTCGGGGGTGTCGCGGGAGCGGGTCCTGCTCTGGGAGACCTGTGACCTGCTCACCGGGCTGCTGCACGCGTGGACCAAGGTGCGGCTCGCGCGCGTGGGGCCGCGGCTCACCCTGCTGCAGCACCGGGTCCGCGCCCTGACCGACGGGGCGCCGCCCACCGGCTGAGGCGGTGGCACCCGGACTGCGATGACCCGGACTCAGCGGGGCTGGACCCCGGTCGACGAGCTGGTGGTCGTCACGTCGTGGTCGTGGGGTCTGGCGTGGTCGTCGTGGGATCCGACGTCGTGGTGGTCGGGTCCGGTGTGGTGGTGGTCGGGTCCGACGTCGTGGTGGTCGGGTCCGGTGTCGTCGTCGTGGGATCCGGCGTGGTCGTCGTCGGGTCCGGCGTCGTCGTCGTGGGGTCCGGCGTGGTCGTCGTCGGGTCCGGCGTCGTCGTCGTGGGATCGGGTGTGGTGGTGGTCGGATCGGGTGTCGTGGTCGTGGGATCGGGTGTCGTGGTCGTGGGGTCCGGAGTGGTGGTGGTCGGGTCCGGCGTGGTCGTCGTGGGGTCCGGAGTGGTCGTGGTCGGGTCAGGTGTGGTCGTCGTGGGATCGGGCGTCGTGGTGGTCGGGTCCGGTGTCGTGGTGGTCGGCTGGGGGGACGTCGAGGGGGTGGTCGTCGGCCCGGGCGGCCTGCTGGTGCTCGGGCGCGGAGCAGGCGTCCTCGTCCCCGGCAGGATCGCCGGCGGCGGTGGTGGCGGGGCCACCGGGAGGGTCGCGGCCTTGGCGACGGCCCGCGTGACGACCTCGGGGGTCACCGTCGCCGGCTCGGACTTCATCGGGGCCGTGGGGCCGTGGCTGAGGACGGGGGCCGAGACCGGGCCGATGGCGACCAGTCCGTGGGTGTCGAAGTAGTCGATCCAGTCGAGCACCGCCAGCAGGTAGGGCCCGGAGTGGTTGTAGGACACGATCGCAGCGGCGAGCTCGGTCGGCTGTGCCAGGTCGCGCCCACCGGCACAGAGGTAGAGCGAGGCCGACACGACCGAGTCGTAGACGTTCTGCGGGTCGGCCTTGCCGTCGCCGTCGCCGTCGGTCCCGAAGTCGGCCCAGGCGCTGGGGACGAACTGCATCGGCCCCACGGCGCGGTCCCACTGCGTGTTGCCGTCGAGGAGCCCACCGTCGGTGTCGGGCACCCGGGCGAGCCGCCCACCCGACAGCAGCGGCCCGTACACGCCCGGGACGACGCGGTGGCCGCTGAGGGACTGCCCACCCGCGGACCCGGACTCGACCTGGGCGATGGCCGCCAGGACCTCGGCACGCAGCCGGCACGCCGGCGGTGCGCCACGGACGGCACCGAGGTACGCGTCGACGAGGGCGACCTGGACCGGCCCCGGCCCCGGTGCGCCGAGGGTGGCGCCGAGCGCCGGCGGGTGGGCGATCTGGCCGGCCACGGACACGTTGACGCTGCGTCCCTCGGTGCTCAGCGCGCCCGAGCTGAGGTCGTCGAACGCCGCCCGGCCGTCGTCGACCGACGTCCCCAGCGGGTGCACGGGCTGCGGGGAGCCCTGCGGCTCGTCCGGACCGGACGCGCCGCAGGCCGCCACCACAGCCGTGGCCGCGGCGATGACGAGGAAGGTGGGAAGTCGCATGGCCCGTCCAGCCTCGCCCCCGAGGACAGCCAGACCTACCGCCGAAAGACGTAGGCGCCGGGGTCCGCGTGACGTAGCCGCGTCCAGAGGACGGTCAGGTCCGGGTGCCCGCGGTCATCCCTTGTCGGCGCGGCGCTCCTGCCAGCGGTCCCACGGGCCCCGTACGGTGCGCACGAGCTGCTCACGCCGCTCACGCCACTCGAGCAGGCCCTCGCTGGGCCACCACGCAGCCCTGAGCCGGTCCTTGCGGCGACGCACGCCGGCGACCGCCCTGACCACGCGGTGGGTATCGGGCCGGACGTCGGTCACCGTGGTGCCGGGGGGTGCGTAGCGCGACCGCTCCACGCCGTCGACGACCCGGATCAAGGCCTGGGACTCCTCGCCCTCGAGGTAGGCCTCGCGCTGGAAGAAGCGGCCGGCCTGGCGGGGCGTGCTGCCGCGGGGTGGGATGACACCGAGGTCGCCGAGCCGTTCGACCATCGACTGCCACTCCACCTCCACGCGGGTCGCCTCGTCCGGGGCGTCGCGCAGCCGGCGGCGCAACCGGGTCCTGGCCGCCAGCGGCACGGCCAGCGAACCCAGTACGCCGGCGACGAGGCCGATGAGCACCCAGAGCAGCGCGGTACGGGCCTGGGGGCCGAGGAACGACGAGTCGCCCGCCGAGGTGCCGGACGTGGTCGTCGGGTCCTGCGCGCCCGGGTCGTTGGCGCCGTCGGGCCGGGTGTTGGTCGGGCGCGCGGTCGCGGAGGGAGCGCTCGTGGACGGGTCGGAGGAGTCGGGCGTCGTCGGGGCGAGGGAGTAGGGCGGCGCCACCGTGTTCTGCGCCCCGGACGGCGTGGGCTCGAAGCGCAGCCACCCGACCCCGTCGAAGTAGAGCTCGGGCCACGCGTGCGCGTCAGAGGCGTGCACGGTGTAGGTGCCGCGGTCGGCGCTGCCGGGCAGGAAGCCGATGGCCATGCGGGCGGGGATGCCGCTCTCGCGCGCCATCATCACCATGGCCGTCGCGAACTGGACGCAGTAGCCGACCTTGGACCGCAGGAACAGCGAGATGGCGTCGGGCCGCTCGGACTGCCCGAAGTCGTTGGTCACCGTCTCGGGGAGCTGCAGCGAGTAGGAGAAGCCGCCGGTCTGCCGCAGGTAGTTCTGGATGGCCCTGGCGGCCTCGATGCGGCTGGCGCCCTCAGGGACGACCTCGGCGACGAGCTGGCGCACCAGCGGCTCGGAGGCGGGGTCGACCTGCAGCTCAGGGGGGAGCAGGGCGCCCGTGGCCCGCTCGACCGGCTGGTCCAGCGCGCCGGACGGGGGGTTGAGCGCGAGGTAGTTGAAGCTGTAGGACCGCGCCGACCGGTTGACCGAGGCCACCGACGTCTGGCGGTCCAGGCCCCAGGCCACGCCGTCGAGGTCGCCGGAGACGAGCGGGGTGGGGGCAGCGATCTGTGGCGCCTCGATCCGCGACTCGTCCACGGACAGCCGGTAGGTCTCGCGGGGGATGCTGTCGTCGAGCTCGCGCGGCAGGTCGACCTGGGGCCGCTTGCTGTACCTCACGTCGGGGTTGTCCGGCCGCCACTGGTCGTTGGCGTAGCTCTCCAGCACCCCGACCCGCAGCGGCGTGAGCACCGGCGCGTTCGTCGTGTAGGTGAGCACCGGTGCCTTGGACGGGTTGTTGAGGCTGCGGGTGAGGTCGAGGGTCGACTTGAGGCCGATCTGCCCGTCGCTGAACCCGGTGGCGTCGGCCGAGCGGCCGAGCCCGTCGATGAGGTAGCGGGTCGGCAGGTGGGGGATGACGATGGGCAGCGCCACCGCCGTGACCAGGCCGGCGACCGCGAGCGTGCGGCCCACCGCGGCATACCCGTAGGCGCCGTCACGGTCCTCGGACGAGCGGCGGCCGCTGGTGCTCAGGGGGACCGTGGTGCTCCAGCGGCGCAGCGAGGAGATGCCCTGGCGTCCGAGCATGAGCAGCCACACGCCGCCGGCCGCCACGAAGTACATGGGGTTGAGGGCGTCGCCGGAGTTGGAGGCGGAGATGAGGAACGCGGTGAGCAGCGGCAGTCCCGCCATGGCCGGGGAGCGGCGCATCACGGCGAGGTGGTCGACGATGATCGCGGCGACGGCGATGGCCAGCCCGATGCCGAGGATGATCCCGCGGTTGGTGGGCGCCGGTGCCGCGTAGTTCTGGACGGTCAGCCGTGCGTCGACCAGCAGCCGGTTGAACGTCAGCACCATGTCGAGGGTGGGCAGGCCGTGCCACAGGTGGCCGCGGCCGTAGAGCCAGCCGGAGACGAGGACCACCCCGGCGAGCTGACCGAGCATGACGAGCACCCACGAGGTGGTGGCCATGCGCACGAGGATGCCGACCACGACGACGACGGCGATGACGGCCAGCGTCGGCCGGATCCAGGTGTTCGGGGTGAACAGGGTCGACAGCGGCCAGGCGACCACGGCCGACGCGGCGCCGGCGAGCAGCGACTCGGGGACGCGACCGCGGCTCATGCCACACCCACCCGGGCGGTGCCACCGGACAGGACGCCCCACACGGAGGCGAGCTCGTCACCCGACCCGACGACGGCCACGCTCCACCCGGCTCCGCGCAGGACCGGTACGCAGGCCATCTCCGACGGCGCGCCGGTGCGCCGTCGGCGGGCGGCGCCGAACCCGTCCGGGTCGAGCACGACCGCGAGCGCGGTGCCCCCGGGCTGGCGCAGTGACGCGACCCGGCGGGCCAGCTCCTCGTCGAGCTCGGTGACGACGGCCAGGACCAGGCCGCCCGAGGCCGTGACGGGGTGGGCGGCCTGCAGGACGTCGGCGAACTGGTCGTCGGAGCCGGGCTCGGCCATGGCGAGCACGTCCAGCAGCGGGTCGACCTCGATCGAGGCGGAGGCGCGGCTGTCCTCCGCGGTCTCGTCGGTGACCAGGTGCACGGCATACCCCTGGTCGAGCAGGTGCACCCCCACCGAGGCGCACGCGGTCACGGCCCACTCGAACGAGCCGGAGCTCCCCGAGCCGTGGTGGCCGCGCGCCCGGGAGTCCAGGACGATCGCTGCACGGCGGCGGGCGGGGCGGTCCTCCTGGCGGACCATGAGCTCACCGGTCTTCGCCGTGGCGGGCCAGTGGATCCGGCGCAGGTCGTCGCCGTCGCGGTAGGACCGGATGGAGACGTCGTCCTCGCCGTGCAGGGCGACCATGTGCGGGATGACCCCCTCGGCGCCGACGCCGCTGCCCGGCGGCTGCCCGCCGCCCAGCGGCAGGATGCGGGGGAGCACGAGGATGTCGCTGGACCCTGAGATGGCCGCGACCCGGGTGCTCAGCCCGAACGGGTCACGCAGGCGCACCCCGAGGGGGCCGAGGCGGTGGCGGCCACGCACGTGGGAGCGCACCGTGTAGTGGACCTCCTGCCGCTCGCCGCGCCGCAGCCGGGGCACGACGAACCGGGGACGGTCACCGAGCGCGTAGTCGAGCTGCTCCTCGGCCATGAGCAGCGGGCTGGCCGCGCCGCCGGCGTTCTCGATGGCCAGCGTGACCACCGACTGCTCGTCGACCTGGATGCGACCGGGCACGGCAGTGCGCTCGAGGGCGAACCGCAGGTCGTGCCGTCGCATGAGCAGGCCGCTGAGCAGGGGGAGGGCCACCAGGAGGACGCCGATGCGGGTGAGGTCGGTGAACCCCAGCCCGACACCGCACAGCACCAGGGTGGTCCCGGCGGCGACGAACGCCCGGCCGCGGGTGGTGAGGAGGTCGCGGAGCCTGCGCACGGCGGCGCCTCAGCGCCCGGCGGCCGGGACCGGCACCCGCCGCATGAGGTCCTGCAGGACCTCGGCGGTGCTGCGCCGGGCGAGCTGGGTCTCCCCGGTGGGGATGACGCGGTGGGCGAGGACGTTGACGACGACAGCCTGGACGTCGTCGGGCAGCACGTGGTCGCGGCCCTCGAGCGCTGCGTGGGCCCGGGACGCCCGCAGCATGTGGAGGGTCGCGCGCGGTGACGCCCCGAGCCGGAGCGCGGAGCTGGACCGGGTGGCCGCCGAGAGGTCGACGACGTACTGCTTGATGGCGTCGCTGGTGAACACCGAGCGCACCGCGCGCACCATGGCCGAGACGGTCGCCGCGTCGGTGACGGCGGTCAGGGTCTCCAGCGGCGACACCTGGCCGTGCGTGTCGAGCATGGCGACCTCGGCGCGCGAGGAGGGGTAGCCGAGGGAGATGCGGGCCATGAACCGGTCGCGCTGGGCCTCGGGCAGCGGGTAGGTGCCCTCCATCTCGATGGGGTTCTGGGTCGCCATGACGATGAACGGCTTGGGCAGGTCGTAGGTCTGTCCGTCGACCGTGACCTGGCCCTCCTCCATCGACTCCAGCAGCGCGGACTGCGTCTTGGGCGAGGCGCGGTTGATCTCGTCGCCGACCACCACGTTGGCGAAGATCGCGCCCGGGCGGAACTCGAAGTCGCGCACGTCCTGGTTGAAGACGCTGACACCGGTGATGTCGCTGGGCAGGAGGTCGGGGGTGAACTGGACCCGGCGGACCGAGCAGTCGATCGACCTGGCCAGGGTCTTGGCGAGCATCGTCTTGCCCACGCCGGGGACGTCCTCGAGCAGCAGGTGGCCCTCGGCGAGCAGCACGGTGATGGCGGTGTGCACCACGTCGGGCTTGCCCTCGATGACCGAGTTCATGGCCCGGGCGAGGCGTCCGGCGACCTCGGTCACCTGGCTCAGCGAGGCGGGGGAGCCGGCAGGGAGCGAGAGC
Source organism: Pedococcus sp. 2YAF34 (assembly GCF_052114585.1). Classification (NCBI taxonomy): domain Bacteria; kingdom Bacillati; phylum Actinomycetota; class Actinomycetes; order Micrococcales; family Intrasporangiaceae; genus Pedococcus; species Pedococcus sp. 2YAF34. The sequence continues at coordinate 62,717 of NZ_JBFRFA010000034.1, read as the reverse complement.
AGGCTCTCGGGTCCGGCCGGTGCGTCCGGCGCCGTGGTCGCTGCGCCCACCGGGCCGTTGGTCTGGTCCTCGTACCTACCTTGCACCGGCTGTCCCTTCGTCGGGTCCCCTGCGGCGGGTCCCATCGTCGGGGGGTGCCTCGCTGCGCCCCCGCGGATGTTCCTGATCTTTCCCCACAACGCCCCACCGGGACAGCAGGTATGCCGTCTCGTGACCTGGGATCGCTGCTCCGGGCAACGGCCGAGCCCCTCCAGAGGTGCCCGCGAGCGTGGTGGGAGCGCCCGCGCGGTGGGCGCGACCGGGTCGTCGGCCGCCGGGGCGCCGACCAAGCGCAGCGATCCACCACTTTGCACCACCACCGTGACCTGCAAAAACAGCCAAACAGATGACCTCAAACGCCGGAATGGGGTGCCTGTAGGGGTCGTGGTGGAGTAAAGTGGGGGAATCCAGAGGGCCGTGGGGCCCGAGCACCGGCGGCAGGGGAGGTGGGCACCGTGTTCCTCGGGACGCACAGCCCCCGACTCGACGACAAGGGCCGCCTGTTCCTCCCCGCCAAGTTCCGCGAGCGCATGGCCGGCGGCCTGGTGGTCACCCGTGGCCAGGAGCGCTGCCTCTACGTCTTCCCGATGCAGGAGTTCGTCCGCGTGACCGAGCAGATGCAGTCGGCGCCCACGACGAGCAAGGCGGTCCGCGACTTCACCCGTGTCTTCCTCTCCGGCGCCTCCGACGAGGTCCCCGACAAGCAGGGCCGCGTGACCATCCCGGCCAACCTGCGCGCCTACGCCGGGCTGACCCGCGATTGCACCGTCATCGGCGCCGGCTCGCGCGTCGAGGTCTGGGACACCGACGCCTGGAACGCCTACCTCGAGAGCACCGAGCAGGGCTTCGCCGACCAGTCCGAGGAGGTCATCCCCGGACTGCTCTGAACCACCGGACCGGAGACGCCCCTGTGGCCAGGTCTCCAGCCGCTTCGCTTCCCGGGACGACTTCCCCCGTCCCGGGCCGCACACCAGGAGCGGATGGGGACCTGACCGCAGGGTCACCCGGACCGCACGACCCCGTAGCACCCCGCAGCGCAGCACCACCGCACAGCAGCACTCGAAGCACCCGCACCACTACTTCGCACCACCCAGCACCGAGCACCACAGGAGCACGTCGATGAACTCACGAGGAATGGCCGCCGACCGGCACGTTCCCGTGCTCCGCGACCGCATCGTCGAGCTGCTGGCGCCCGCCCTCACCGAGCCCGGCGCGGTCTACCTCGACGGCACGCTCGGCATGGGCGGCCACGCCGAGGCCGTCCTCGAGGCCTGCCCGCAGGCGCGCGTCGTCGGCATCGACCGCGACCAGGAGGCCCTCGCGCTCGCGGCCGAGCGGCTCGCCCCGTACGCGGCCCGCACCACCTTCGTCCACGCCGTCTACGACGAGGTGCCCCGGGCGCTCGCCGAGGCCGGTGTCGACCACGTCGACGCCAGCCTCTACGACCTCGGCGTCTCCTCCCTGCAGCTCGACGAGGCCGACCGCGGCTTCTCCTACAGCCAGGACGCACCGCTGGACATGCGCATGGACCAGGGAACCGGGGTCACGGCCGCCGACGTGCTCAACACCTACGGTGCGGCCGAGCTCGAGACGATCCTGCGCGAGTACGGCGAGGAGCGGTTCGCCCGCAGGATCGCCGCTGCCGTCGTGCGCGAGCGGGAGAGCGAGCCGTTCACCACCTCGGCCCGGCTCGTGGAGCTGCTCAAGAAGGTCGTCCCGGCCGCCTCGCAGAAGAGCGGCGGCCACCCCGGCAAGCGGACGTTCCAGGCGCTGCGCATCGAGGTCAACTCCGAGCTGTCCGTCTGGGCGCAGGCGCTGCCACGCGTCATCGACGCGCTCGGCGTCGGTGGCCGCGTCGCCGTCCTGTCCTACCACTCGCTCGAGGACCGCATCACCAAGCGCGTCTTCGCCCAGGGCGCCAAGGGCAGCAGCCCCGAGGGCCTGCCCGTGGAGCTGCCCGAGCACGCGCCGTACCTGCGCCTGCTCACCCGCGGGGCCGAGGAGGCCTCCGCGCAGGAGCAGTCCGCCAACCCCCGATCTGCCTCGGTGCGCCTGCGCGCCGCCGAGCGCACCCGACTTTCCACAGCAACGAAGGGACAGCACCGATGAGCCAGCAGACTGCGACGGCGAGGGTCGCATCTCGGGCCCCCCTCCGGCGGCAGGCACCGCCCCAGCCCCTGCGCGTCGTGCCGGCCGCGCTCGGCCAGCCGGGCAACGGCCTGTTCGCCGCCCTGTGCATGACCATGCTCGTGGCCGGACTCGTCGGCCTGCTCATGCTCAACACCGCGATGGCGGAGGGCTCGTTCACCCTCCACCGGCTCCAGGCCACCTCGGGCGAGCTCACCGACACCCAGCAGGCCCTGACCCAGGCCATCGACGCCCAGCGCAGCCCGGCCAACCTCGCTGCCCGCGCCGCCAAGATGGGGATGGTGCCGGCCGACTCGGCGGCGTTCCTGCGGCTGTCCGACGGCAAGGTCCTCGGCGTGGCGAGCCCGGCGAAGAAGCAGCCCGGCTTTACCGTGGTGACCGCTCCGCAGGCCTCGTCCTCGAAGGCTGCGAAGGCCAAGGACACCGCGCCGAAGGCGTCGGTCACCACCAAGGGGGACGTGACGACCACCACCGAGAAGGTCACCAAGCCCGACGGCTCGGTCGTCACCACGGTGACCAGCGTCGACGCCCGCACCAAGGCCACCACCAGCACGACCACGACCACCCCGGCAACGACGTCGGGGGCCGGGGCGGCCCAGCCGTCGGCCGGGACGCCGGCGGACGCCGCCACGCCCAAGCCCTGACGCACGACAGCACGCAGCACCACCCGACCCAGACACGAGGTACCCAGTGACGCAGACCCGAGGCACCGGCCCGGGAGCCCCACGCCCTCGTGCCGGCACGGGGGCGCCCACGGGTACGGCGCCGCGTCGCCGCCCGGCGCCGGGTGCAGCCAGGGGCGCGACGCAGCGTGCGGCCCAGGGCAAGGAGCGGGCCGCGGCGGCCAGGGCCGGTCGCCCCTCGGGTCGACCTGCCCCCGCCGGCGCCCGTCCCACGGGTGCAGGGGCACCGCGACGCACCGGACCCAGGCCTCCGGCGGCACCGCCGCGTCGCCCGGTCGGGCGCAAGGTCAGCCTCGACGGCTCCAACCCGCGTCGCCGCATGCGGACGATGACCGTGGCCGTGCTCTTCGTGTTCAGCATCTTCGGCGCGCAGCTGCTGCGGCTGCAGGGCTTCGACGCCTCGGCGGTCTCCAAGGACGCCCAGACCAACCGCACCACCACGGTGCCGCTGCTGGCCATGCGCGGCTCCATCCTCGACCGCAACGGCACGATCCTCGCCTCCAGCATCGAGCGGCGCACGGTGACCGTCGACCAGACGGCCGTGCCGGAGTACGTCAAGAGCGTCGACGGGGTCCGCACCAAGGTGGGTGTCGCCGGGGCCGCCGAGGACCTCTCGCCGCTGCTGAACATCCCCGTCGACCAGCTCACGGAGGACCTCACGGGTACGGCCAAGTACCGCGTCCTCGCGCGGAACATCACGCCGCTCAACTGGCGCAAGATCTCCGAGCTCGGCGTCAACGGCGTCTACTCCGAGGCCACGTCCGACCGCAACTACCCGACCTCCACGGCCGCCGCCTCGCTCGTCGGGTTCCTGCGCTCGGACGGCACGGCCGGCGGTGGCCTCGAGGTCCTCGAGGACGGCGTCCTCAAGGGCAAGGCCGGAAAGACGATCTTCGAGCACTCCCAGGACGGCCGGGCCATCCCCAACGCGCGGCAGGAGACGATCCCGCCGGTCGAGGGCAAGGACGTCAAGCTGACCCTCGACTCCGACCTGCAGTGGTTCGCCCAGAACGCCGTGGCGCAGAAGGTCAACGAGACCAAGGCGTTGTCGGGCACGGTGGTCGTCACGAACGTCAAGACCGGTGAGCTGCTCGCCGTCGCGTCGTACCCGACGTTCGACCCCAACCAGCCGGGGCAGGCCAGCGAGAACTGGACCAACAAGGCGTTCAACGACGTCTACGAGCCGGGCTCGACGGGCAAGGTCATCACGGCGTCGGCGGCCATCGAGGAGGGCGCCGTCACGCCGTCCACCGTGGTCGAGGTGCCCAACCGCATCCACCGCTCGGGCACCGAGTTCAAGGACAGCCACGACCACGCCACCGAGTACCTCACCTTCGCGGGCGTCCTCGCGCAGTCGAGCAACATCGGCACGATCCTGGCCGGCGAGAAGGTCAAGGCGTCGACGATGTACAGCTACTTCAAGAAGTTCGGCCTCGGCGCCACGTCGGGGATGGGCTTCCCGGGTGAGGGCCCGGGCCTGCTGACCAACGTCAAGGACTGGAACGGCTCGCAGCGCTACACCGTGCTCTTCGGGCAGGGCCTGTCGGTCAACGCCCTGCAGGCGGCCGGGGTCTTCCAGACGATCGCCAACGACGGCGTGCGGATCCCGCCGCGCATCGTGGCCGCGACCAGCGACGGCCACGGCGGGTTCACCCCGGCGCCCAAGGCCCAGGGCATCCGGGTGGTCTCGGCCACGACCGCCAAGAAGGTCCGCGACATGCTCGAGGGAGTCGTCGGCAAGGAGGGCACCGCGCCCGAGGCCAAGATCCCGGGCTACCGCGTGGCCGGCAAGACCGGCACCGCCGACCGCTACGACGCCAAGGTGGGCGGCTACTCCGGCAAGACCGCGAGCTTCATCGGGTTCGCCCCCGCCGACGACCCCGAGATCGTCGTCGCGGTGACGCTCCAGCGCCCCATCAAGGGCTACTTCGGTGGCGCCGTCGCCGGGCCGGTCTTCAAGGACGTCATGACCTACGCCCTGCAGGAGCTGCAGGTCCCGCCGACCGGCACGAAGTCCCCGGTGGTCCAGGTGAAGGCAGCTGAGACCCCGGCCAAGGACGACCCGTCGGTGCTGCGCGACCACCAGTCGGGCACGTCCGGCCTCCGGCGCTGACGGTAGGCTCGCTGTCCGTGCCTTCCCCCCGACCGGCGTCCCCGCACGCCATCGCGCTCTCCGCCGTGGCGTCCCTCGTGGACGGCACCGCCTCGGGTGCAGACGTCGAGGTCACGGGGGTCACCCTCAGCTCCCAGGACGTCCTCCCGGGTGACCTCTACGCCGCCCTTCCCGGTGCGAACACCCACGGCGCCCGGTATGCCGCCGGCGCCCTCGCCGCCGGCGCGGTCGCGGTCCTCACCGACCACGCAGGGGAGCAGGTGCTCGCCGAGGAGGGTGTCGACGTCCCGCGGGTCGTGGTCCAGGACCCGCGCGGTGTCGTGGGCGCCGTCGCGCGGGAGGTCTACGGCACCGCCGACCCCGCCCTGCGCCTCGTGGGGGTGACCGGCACGAACGGCAAGACCACCACGGCCTACCTCGTGAACTCCGCCCTGACCGCGCTGGGGCACACCACCGGCCTCATCGGCACGGTCGAGACACGCATCGGGGACGAGCGGGTCAAGAGCATGCGCACCACCCCCGAGGCGACCGTCCTGCACGCGCTGCTGGCCGTCATGGTCGAGCGGAGTGTCGACTTCTGCGTGATGGAGGTCTCGAGCCACGCCCTCAGCCAGCACCGTGTCGACGGGGTCGTCTACGACGTCGCGCTCTTCACGAACCTGTCGCAGGACCACCTCGACTTCCACCCCACGATGCGCGACTACTTCGAGGCCAAGGCGTCGCTGTTCACGCCGGAGCGGTCGCGCCGCGGCATCGTCTGCGTCGACGACGAGTGGGGCCGCGAGCTCGCCGGCACCGCCGGCGTGCCGGTCACGACGCTGACGTCGCGCGCCGACGTCGACGCCGACTGGCGGCTCGTGGCGGGGGAGGACCCGGCCGGCTTCACGCTGTCCGACGGCGCGACCACCCTACGACTGCGATCGGCCCTGCCCGGCGACTTCAACCGGGTCAACACCGCGATGGCAGCCCTGGCGCTCATGGCCTCCGGCACCACCGCCGAGGACACCGAGCGGGCGCTGCTCGTCGACCCGCACGTCCCGGGGCGCATGGAGCGGGTGGCGCCGACCCGCGAGGCCGCCGACCCCTCCCTGCCGCTGGTCGTCGTCGACTACGCCCACACACCCGACGCCGTCGCCGCTGCCCTCGCGGCGCTCCGACCGGCCACCACCGGGGCGCTGGTCGTCGTCCTGGGTGCCGGCGGTGACCGCGACCGGGGCAAGCGTGCCGCCATGGGCCGCGCCGCTGCCTCCGGGGCCGACATCGTCGTCGTGACCGACGACAACCCCCGGTCCGAGGACCCCGCGGCGATCCGCCGTGCCGTCCTTCAGGGGGCCCGGGACGCGGGCACGGACGCCGAGCTGCACGACGTGCAGGGGCGCGCCGCCGCCATCGCCGCCGCCGTGCGTGCCGCCCACCGTCACGGTCCGGGGAGCGTGGTCGCCGTGGTCGGCAAGGGCCACGAGACCGGCCAGGAGGTCGCCGGCACGGTGCACCCCTTCGACGACCGCGTCGAGGCCGCCAAGGCCTTGGACGCCATCACCCTCGAGCGCGGAGGAGTCGCGTGATCCCGTTGTCCCTGCAGGAGATTGCCACCATCACCGGTGGGAGGCTGCACGGCATACCGGAGGACGCGGCCGACCGGCTCGTCGTCGACGGCCCCGTCGTCACCGACTCCCGTGAGGCCGGCCCCGGCGGTCTCTACATCGCCCGCGTGGGCGAGCAGCAGGACGGCCACCGGTTCGTCCCCGCCGCAGCAGGGCTCGGCGCGGTCGCAGCGCTGACCACCCGCGAGGTCGACGACCTCCCGTGCGTCGTCGTCGACGACGTGCAGGCCGGTATGGCGTCCCTCGCCAGGGCGGTCGTCGACCGCCACCCGCAGCTCACCGTCATCGGCATCACCGGCTCCTCCGGCAAGACCTCCACCAAGGACCTGCTCGCGGCGGTCCTGTCGACCGACGCACCGACGGTGGCCCCGGTCGGCTCGCTCAACTCCGAGGTCGGGGTGCCGCTGACCGTCTTCCGCGTCACGCTGCAGACCCGCTACCTCGTCGTGGAGATGGGTGCGCGCGGCATCGGGCACATCCACTACCTCACGACCATCGCCCCCCCGCGGATCGGGATCGAGCTCAACGTCGGCTCCGCCCACGTCGGCGAGTTCGGGTCGCGCGAGGCGATCGCCGTCGCGAAGGCCGAGCTCGTGGCCGCCCTGCCCGAGGACGGCCTCGCGGTCCTCAACGCCGACGACCCCGCCGTGCGGGCCATGGCCACCCAGACCCCCGCCCGCGTCCAGCTGGTCGGCACCGCCACGGACGCGGTGGTCCGGGCCACCGACATCACGCTCGACGCCGCCGGCCGGCCGTCCTTCACCGTGCTCACCCCCGTGGGGGAGGCGGCCGTCACGCTGCCGCTGCACGGCGAGCACCACGTGGGCAACGCCCTCGCCGTCGTCGCCACGGCGCTGGAGTGCGGGCTCGACCTCGACCCGGTCGTCGCGGCGCTCGCCACGGCGACGCCGGCCTCCCGGTGGCGCATGGAGGTCGTCGAGCGGGCCGACGGGGTCACCGTCGTCAACGACGCCTACAACGCCAACCCCGACTCGATGCGCGCCGCCCTCAAGGCGCTCGCCGCCATGGGTGGGGAGGGGCGCCGCACCTGGGCGGTCCTGGGCTCCATGCTCGAGCTCGGTGACGAGTCGACCGCCGAGCACGACGCCATCGGGCGGCTCGCCGTGCGGCTCAACATCTCCCGGCTCGTCGTGGTCGGCGACCTCGCGCGGCCCATGGCCAGCGGGGCCCAGCACGAGGGGTCGTGGGGCGAGGAGGCCGTCTGGGTGCCCGACGCCGACGCCGCGCACGACCTGCTCGTCGAGAATCTGCGTCCCGGTGACGTCGTGTTGTTCAAGTCCAGCCGCGACGCCGGGCTACGGTGGCTCGGAGACCGGGTGGCCGCGCAAGCCGGTCCCGACAGCGAGGAGGACGCGACGTGAAGGCGGTCCTGATCGCTGCCGTCGTCTCCCTGGTGGGCGCGCTGTTCGGCACCCCGATGTTCATCAAGTTCCTGGTCAAGCAGGGCTACGGGCAGTTCATCCGCGACGACGGCCCCACGTCGCACCACACCAAGCGCGGCACGCCCACCATGGGTGGCGCGGTCATCATCGGCAGCAGCCTCGCCGCCTACGCGCTCGCGCACGTCGTCACCGGCACACCGCTCACGTGGAGCGGTGTCCTGGTGCTGTTCCTCATGACCGGCCTCGGCCTGGTGGGGTTCCTCGACGACTACATCAAGATCTCCAAGCAGCGCAGCCTCGGCCTGCGGTCGGGGGAGAAGCTCGCCGGGCAGACCCTGGTCGCGGTGGTGTTCGCGGTGCTCGCGCTGCAGTTCCCCAACGCCAAGCACCGCACCCCGGCGTCGACCTACGTCTCGTTCGTCCGCGACACCCCGGTCAACCTCGCCTTCGCGGGCAGCCTGGTGGGGCTGATCCTGTTCGTCATCTGGGCCAACATCATGATCGCGGGAACGTCCAACGGCGTGAACCTCACCGACGGCCTCGACGGCCTGGCCACCGGCGCCTCGGTGATGGTGTTCGCCGCCTACGTCCTCATCGGCATCTGGCAGGGCAACCAGAACTGCCAGATCACGCCGGGCCTGAAGTGCTACGAGGTCAGGGACTCCCGCGACCTCGCGGTCGTCGCGGCCGCGGCCATGGGCGCCTGCTTCGGTTTCCTGTGGTGGAACGCCTCGCCGGCCAAGATCTTCATGGGGGACACCGGTTCCCTCGCCCTCGGCGGCGCGCTGGCGGGCCTGGCGATCACCACCCGGACCGAGCTCCTCGTGGTCATCCTCGGTGGCTTGTTCGTCACCATCACCCTCTCGGTCATCATCCAGGTCGGCTCGTTCAAGATGACCGGCAAACGGGTGTTCAGGATGGCGCCGCTGCAGCACCACTTCGAGCTGCTGGGGTGGAACGAGGTCACCATCGTCATCAGGTTCTGGATCATCGCGGGGCTGTTCGTCGCGCTGGGGCTGGGACTCTTCTACGCCGAGTGGGTCGTCGGGGCGCAGTAGCCCCGGACAACCGGTCCCACCCGGACACGCAGTGGCACGAGCAGTGAGGAAGCAGCAGCAGTGAGCAGCACACCGGTCGGCGGACGGCTCGACGGGCTGACGGACGGCGGCGCGGACTGGAGCGGCCTGCGGGTCGTCGTCGCGGGCCTCGGCGTCAGCGGGTTCGCCGCCGCCGACGCCCTCCACGAGCGCGGCGCCCACGTCGTGGCGGTGGACGGGGGCGACCCCGAGGCCAACACCGGCCTGGGGGAGCGCGCCCGCATCCTCGACATCCTCGGGGTCGACGTGCGCCTCGGGCCCGACCACGTCGCCGCCCTCCCGGCCGACGTCGTCCCCGACCTCGTCGTGACCTCTCCGGGCTGGCGCCCCACCCAGCCCCTGCTCGCGCAGGCCGCTGCTGCGGGCATCCCGGTGTGGGGGGAGGTGGAGCTCGCCTGGCGCATGCGGGCCGCCGTCGGCCCGGCCCCCTGGCTGACCATCACCGGCACCAACGGCAAGACCACGACCGTCACCATGCTCGCGGAGATGCTGCGCGCCGCGGGCCTGCGCGCGACCGCGGCCGGCAACGTCGGCACCCCGATCCTCGAGGCGGTCCTGCACCCCGACCCCTACGACGTCATCGCCGTGGAGCTGTCCAGCTACCAGCTGCACTGGTCCGACAGCCTGGCGCCGCACGCCTCGGCCTGCCTCAACGTCGCCCCCGACCACCTCGACTGGCACGGCTCGTTCGAGGAGTACGCCGCGGCCAAGGGCAAGGTCTACGCCAACACCAAGGTCGCGTGCGTCTACAACGTGCAGGACGCCACGACCGAGCGGCTCGTCATGGAGGCCGAGGTGCAGGAGGGTTGCCGGGCGATCGGCTTCACCCTCGGCACGCCCGGCCCGTCGATGGTGGGCGTCGTCGACGACATCCTCGCCGACCGCGCGTTCGTCGAGCAGCGCAAGACCTCGGCGGCCGAGCTGGCCACCCTCGACGACGTGCGCGGCTCGGCCGCCACGCTCGCGCCGCACAACCTCGCCAACGCCCTCGCCGCCGCAGCCCTCGCACGTGCCTACGGCGTCCCGCCGGTGGCCGTCCGCGACGGCCTGCGCGCGTTCCGCCCCGAGCCGCACCGCATCGCCGACTGCGGCGAGGTCGACGAGGTCCGCTACGTCGACGACTCCAAGGCCACCAACCCGCACGCCGCGCTGGCGTCGCTGCAGTCGTTCGAGCACATCGTCTGGGTCGCGGGCGGGCTGCTCAAGGGCGCGGAGGTGGACGACCTCGTCCGCGAGGCGGCCCCGCGCCTGCGGGCCGTGGTGCTGCTCGGCGCCGACCGGGAGCGCCTCGCCGAGGCACTCGCCCGACACGCGCCGGATGTGCCGGTCGTCGACGTGCCCAGCACGGACACTGGTGCCATGGATGTCGTCGTCGCGCAGGCCGCCGGGCTGGCCCAGCCCGGCGACACGGTGCTCCTCGCCCCGGCCGCCGCGTCGATGGACATGTTCACCGACTACGGCGCCCGTGGCGACGCGTTCGCCGCCGCGGTGGACCGTCGCCGCACGTCCGGCGGCCGGTCGACCGGGCCGCAGGGGGAGTAGCCGTGAGCGCCACCGCCACGTCGTCCGGGGCCAGGCCCGCGGCGCGTCGCGAGGAGTCCGGCCGCGTCGGCAGCTGGCTCCAGCGGCTCGACTCGCCCGTGACCAGCTACTACGTCCTGCTCTCGGTCGCGGTCGTCCTCGTCGTCATCGGGCTGATCATGGTGCTGTCCGCGTCCTCGGTGATGTCGTTGGTCCAGACCAACAACGGCACGCCATACCTCTACTTCCGCAAGCAGCTGCAGTTCGCCCTCATGGGGGCCGTGGCCATGGGCATCGCGGCCCACGTCCCGGTCCGGACCTGGAAGGCGCTGTCCGTCCCGATCCTGCTCGTGGCCCTGTTCATGCAGCTCCTCGTCTTCACCCCCCTCGGCATCTCGGTCAACGGCAACCGCAACTGGCTCGCTGCCGGGCCGGTCACCGTGCAGCCGTCGGAGTTCGCCAAGGTCGGCCTCGTCCTGGTGGGCGCTGCCGTCCTGTCCGCCAAGCGCCGCTCCCTCGGCAAGCTCGGCCACGTCGTGGTGCCGTTCCTGTTCCCCGCGTCGGTGGCCACGATCGGGCTGGTCCTCGCCGGCCACGACCTCGGGACGGTCATGGTCATGGGCGGTGTCGTCGCCGCCGTGCTGTTCGCCGCCGGGGTGCCGCGCCGGCTGTTCGTCTGGGGTGCCGCGTCCTTCACCACGCTCGCGGTCCTCATGGTCGTCACCAGCCCCAACCGGCTGGCCCGCTTCGACGTGTGGCTGGGCAAGGACACCGATCCGTACGGCGCCGCGCGCCAGCCGCTGCACGGCCGCTACGCCCTCGCTGACGGAGGGTGGTGGGGCGTCGGCCTCGGCGCCTCGCGCGAGAAGTGGTCCTGGCTGCCGGAGGCCCACAACGACTTCATCTTCGCCATCCTTGGCGAGGAGCTCGGGCTCCCGGGCACCCTGGTCATGCTCGGCCTGTTCTGCGCGCTGGCCCTGGTCTGCTACCGCATCGTGCTGCGCACCAAGGACACCTTCGTCCGCATCGCCACCGCCGGGGTCATGGCGTGGATCGTGTGCCAGGCGATCATCAACATCGGCGCGGTGATCGGCCTGCTCCCGGTCATCGGCGTGCCGCTGCCCCTGGTCTCCTACGGCGGGTCGTCCCTCATGACCTCGATGTTCGCCCTGGGCATGCTCCTGTCGTTCGCACGCCAGGAACCCGGCTGCCAGGAAGCCCTCTCGGCCAAGCCCTCGGTGGTGCGCCGGTCGCTGGCCGTGCTGCCCGGACGACGGGGACGCTGATGACGACGACGACACCCGCCTCGGTCCTGCTGGCCGGTGGGGGGACGGCGGGGCACGTCTCACCGCTGCTCGCCCTGGCCGACTGCCTGCGCCGGCGCGACCCCGACATCCGGGTCACCGCCCTCGGCACCGAGACCGGCCTGGAGAGCCGGCTCGTCCCCGAGCGCGGCTACCCCCTCGTGGTGGTGCCCAAGGTGCCGCTGCCCCGCAAGCCCTCGGCCGACCTGCTGCGCCTGCCGCACAGCCTCCGTGCGGCGGTCGACGCGGCCGCGCGTGCCATCGACGAGGCGGGAGCCGAGGTCGTCGTGGGCTTCGGCGGCTACGTCTCGACGCCGGCCTACCTCGCCGCCCGGCGGCGCGGCATACCCATCGTGGTCCACGAGCAGAACGCCCGCCCGGGCCTGGCCAACCGGGTCGGGGCGCGGCTGACCCACCACGTCGCCACGACGTTCGCCAGCACCTCGCTGCCCCACGCGACCGTGGTCGGCATGCCCCTGCGCCAGGAGATCAGCCGGCTCGACCGGGCCGCCAGCCGCGCGGAGGGCCTGGCCCACTTCGGCCTCGAGGAGCACTGGCCGACCGTCCTCGTCACCGGTGGTTCGCTCGGCGCACAGCGGCTCAACACCGCGTTCGAGAGCCGGGCCGCGTCGCTCAGCGGCGCCGGTGTGCAGATCCTGCACCTCACCGGCGCGGGCAAGGAGTTCACGCCGCAGCGGGCCGAGACCGGGCCGCCGTACGTCGCCCTGCCCTACACCGACCGGATGGACCTCGCGTACGCCGCCGCCGACCTCGTCGTCGCGCGCGCGGGGGCCAACACGGTGTGCGAGCTCACCGCCGTCGGCCTGCCCGCCGTCTACGTCCCGCTGCCCATCGGCAACGGCGAGCAGCGATACAACGCCGCCGACGTCGTGGCCGCGGGCGGTGGCATCCTCGTCGCCGACGCCGACCTCACCCCCGGGTGGGTCGACCTCACCCTCGCCCCGCTCGTGGTGGACCACCCGCGGCTGGAGACCATGGCGGCCGCCGCCGCCGGCGTCGGCACCCGCGGTGCCGACGAGGCGCTGGCCGACCTGGTCGTCCGGGCCTGGTCCGAAGGCACGTCCGGGGGCTCGTCGGGGGGCTCGTCAGGGGCCGGCCGACGATGAACGGCGAGAACCAGCGGTTCACGTTCACCGACCCCGTGCCACCCCTCGGCGAGCTCGGGGCGGTGCACTTCATCGCGATCGGCGGTGCCGGGATGTCCGGTGTCGCCCGCGTCATGCTGGCCCGCGGGTGCCGCGTCTCCGGGTCCGACGCCAAGGAGTCGCCCGTGCTCGCCGCGCTGGCGGCCGAGGGTGCCACCGTGCACGTCGGTCACGACGTCTCCCACCTCGACGGCGTCGACACGGTGGTCATCTCCTCCGCCATCCGCGAGTCCAACGTCGAGCTGGCCGAGGCCCGCCGTCGGGGGCTGCGGGTGCTGCACCGCTCCCAGGCCCTCGCCAGCACGATGGCCGGCTCCCGCCGGGTCGCGGTCGCCGGGGCCAACGGCAAGACCACGACCACCTCGATGCTCACCGTCGCCCTACAGCACTGCGGCGTCGACCCCTCCTTCGCGGCGGGCGGCGAGCTGGCCAAGCACGGCACCAACGCCCACTGGGGCACCGGCGACGTCTTCGTCGCTGAGGCCGACGAGAGCGACGGCTCGTTCCTCGTCTACCGCCCCGACGTCGCGGTCGTCACCAACGTGCAGGCCGACCACCTCGACTTCTACGGCACGTTCGCCAACGTCCAGCAGGCCTACGCGCAGTTCGTCGCGTCAGTGCAGCCGGGCGGCCTCCTCGTGGCCTGCCACGACGACGCCGGCTCGCTGGAGCTGGCCACCGCTGCCCGGGCCTCGGGCACCCGGGTGCTGACCTACGGGTGGTCACCCGAGGCCGACGTCGTCCTGCGCGACGAGGTGTCGCGCGGCCTGATGAGCCGGGTCACCGTGACCGGTCCGGACGGCGAGGACCGCGCGCTGCGCATCAACATCCCCGGACGCCACAACCTGCTCAACGCCGCCGCGGCCTACACCGTCGCCGTCGAGGGCCTGGAGCAGGAGCCGACCCGGGTGCTCGACGGGCTGTTCGGGTTCACCGGCACCCGGCGCCGGTTCGAGCCCAAGGGCACGGCCGCCGGCGTCACGGTCGTCGACGACTACGCGCACAACCCCGGCAAGGTGTCGGCCGTCGTGTCGACCGCGGCCGAGCTGGTGGGAGAGCAGGGCCGGCTGCTCGTCGTGTTCCAGCCCCACCTCTACTCGCGCACCCGCGACTTCGCCGCCGAGTTCGCGCGGGCCCTGGCGCCTGCGGACGTCGTCCTGCTCATGGAGGTCTACGGCGCGCGCGAGGACCCGGTCCCCGGTGTCTCCTCCGAGCTCGTCGCCGACGCGCTGCGCGAGGTCCGTGCCGACGCCGACGTCACGGTGGTGCCGTCCTGGTCCGCCGTGGCCGGCGAGGTCGCGAGCCGAGCCAGGGCGGGCGACCTCGTCCTCACCGTCGGCGCCGGTGACGTCACCATGGTGGGGCCGGAGATCCTGCGGGCCCTGGGGGAGTCGTGAGCCGCCCGCCCTCGTCCACCCGTGCCACCTCGTCGGCCCGGGTCGCCGCCTCCTCCTCCTCCTCCTCCTCCTCCCGATCGACCACCTCCAGCCGACCCACCTCCTCGACCCGACCCACCGCCGGCCGTCCGCAGGAGCGGCCGTCCGGCCGGACGACCGGCCTGGCCTCCTCCGCGGCCCGCTTCCAGCGCCGCGCCCAGGAGGTGCGCCGCCGCCCCGTGCGGCTCGGGGCGTACGCCGCGGGCCTGCTCGTCGTCATCGGCTTCCTGGTGTGGGTGGTGGCGTTCAGCCCGGTCCTGGCGGTGCGCACGGTCGACGTCGTCGGCGTCCCTGCCTCCGAGGTGGGACCGATCAGGGACCTCGCCGCGGTGCGGCTGGGGGAGCCCCTGGCCCGGGTCGACCAGGACCTCGTCGCGGCGCGGGTCGCCGAGCGGGCCACCGTCGCCGACGTCTCGATCGAGCGCTCGTGGCCGAGCACCCTGGTCATCCACGCCAGCCCGCGGGTGCCCTTCCTCGTGGTCAAAAACCCTCAAGGTCAACTAAAGGTTGTGGATGAGGAGGGCGTCGCGTACGCCCAGGTGAGCGCGGCGCCCAAGGGCGTCCCGGTCGTCGACGCCGCCAGCGACTCCGCCCTGTCGAAGGACGCCCTGGCCGCCGCCGTCAGCGTCGTGCGGGTGCTGCCGGCGAGCATGCAGCACCGCGTCGGCAAGGTCACCGTGAGCAGCGCCAACCTCGTGACGCTGACCATCGGGCGCACCACCGTGGTGTGGGGCGGCGTGCAGGAGCCGGAGCGCAAGCTGGCCATCATGACGGCACTGCTCAAGGGGTCTCCCAAGGTGGTCGACGTGAGCGCGCCGGACACCCCGGTCACCCGCTGACGGACCCTCGTCGCACCGTGACGGCCGGCTCTGCGAGAGTGGTGCCAGTGGGGCTGTTGTGACCGGTGTTGCGACAGCCCTGGCAGCCCCGTCGAGAAACCCGGAAATCGGGCCAATCCGTGCTGCGACACGCGGCATGCCTCGTTGCCTGCCTCCCACCCAACGCATAGCGTCGGCGGCACCGGAAAGTTGACATAAGTCTAACCCTCGACTTGACGTCTAGACACCAGCACCGCATTCAGGAGAGGCCCACCGCCGTGGCAGCACCGCAGAACTACTTGGCCGTCATCAAGGTCGTCGGCATCGGCGGAGGTGGCGTCAACGCCATCAACCGCATGATCGAGGTCGGCCTCAAGGGCGTGGAGTTCATCGCCATCAACACCGACGCGCAGGCGTTGCTCATGAGCGACGCCGACGTGAAGCTCGACGTCGGTCGCGAGCTGACCCGCGGGCTGGGCGCCGGAGCCGACCCCGAGGTCGGCAAGAAGGCTGCCGAGGACCACGCCGAGGAGATCGAGGAGGTCCTCAAGGGGGCCGACATGGTCTTCGTCACCGCCGGCGAGGGTGGCGGCACCGGCACCGGTGGCGCCCCGGTCGTCGCCAAGATCGCCAAGGGCCTCGGCGCCCTGACCATCGGTGTCGTGACGCGCCCGTTCACCTTCGAGGGCCGTCGCCGCGCCAACCAGGCCGAGACCGGCATCGGCAACCTCCGCGAGGAGGTCGACACCCTCATCGTCATCCCCAACGACCGGCTGCTGTCGATCAGCGACCGCGCCGTGTCGATGCTCGACGCGTTCCGGTCCGCCGACCAGGTGCTGCTCTCCGGTGTCCAGGGCATCACCGACCTCATCACCACCCCCGGCCTGATCAACCTCGACTTCGCCGACGTGAAGTCGGTGATGCAGGGTGCGGGCTCGGCCCTGATGGGTATCGGGTCCTCCCGCGGCGACGACCGCGCGGTCCAGGCCGCCGAGCTCGCCATCTCCAGCCCACTGCTCGAGGCCAGCATCGACGGCGCCCACGGTGTGCTGCTGTCCATCCAGGGTGGCAGCGACCTCGGCCTGTTCGAGATCAACGAGGCGGCCCGCCTCGTCCAGGAGGCCGCCCACCCCGAGGCCAACATCATCTTCGGTGCCGTCATCGACGACGCCCTCGGTGACGAGGTGCGGGTGACCGTGATCGCCGCCGGGTTCGACGGAGGGGCGCCCCTCAAGCGCGACAACGACCGGGCCATCGGGCAGATCCAGGGCTCGTCCCGTCCGGCGCAGCAGCAGCCCGCTGCCGCTCCCGCCGGCCAGGCCCAGCCGCAGCAGGTCCGCCAGCAGCCCAACCCGATGTTCCAGCCGTCGCAGCCGGCGCCCGCCCAGGCGCCGGCGCAGGCACCGGCCCAGACGCAGGCTCCTGCCCAGGCGCCTGCACAGGAGCCGACTGCTCCGCGCGAGCCGGCCGGCCGCCCGCCGCGGACGGTGACGTTCGACGAGGGCGACGACCTCGACGTGCCGGACTTCCTCAAGTAGCCAGCACCGACTCGTGCCGAAGGGCGCCGGATCCCCCTGGGGTCCGGCGCCCTTCGCGTGCCCGGGCGCAACCGTCCTCGGGGGCGGACTAGGTTGGGTCCGTGTTCTTCGCGCGTGGTCAGTCGGGACCGGTCCACTGGGGGTTCACCGACCGTGAGGGTGGTGTGAGCGCTGGGGAGTTCGGGTCGCTCAACCTCGGTGGCCACGTGGGTGACGACCCGCAGGCGGTGGAGACCAACCGCACCCGGGTCGCCGAGGCCATGGGAGTCGACCGGGGCCACCTGCTGTTCCTCCAGCAGTGCCACGGCAACGAGGTCGTCGTCGTGGACGGGCCGTGGGACGGCGCCGGCGCGCCGCGCGCCGACGGTGTCGTCACGGCGACCCCGGGGGTCGCGCTGGCGGCGCTGGTGGCCGACTGCACCCCGGTGCTCCTCGCCGACCCCGCTGCAGGTGTGGTCGGCGCCGTGCACGCAGGCAGGCCGGGCATGACCTCGCGCATCGTCGACACCGCGGTCGCGCGCATGCGGGAGCTGGGCGCCCAGGAGATCGCTGCCGTGGTGGGCCCCTCGGTGTGCGGTCGCTGCTACGAGGTCCCGCCGCAGATGCGTGACGCGGCTGCGGCGGTCTCGCCCGAGTCGGCGGCGGTGTCGTGGACAGGCACGGCGGCGGTGGACGTCGCCTCCGGGGTGGTGGCACAGCTGCACGCGAACGACGTTGCGGTGCAATGGGTCCCGGGCTGTGCACGCGAGGACGAGCGCCTGTACTCCTACCGTCGCGACGGCCGCACCGGCAGGTTCGCCGGTGTCGTGGTCCTGGCGGCGTCGTGAGCGACCAGGAGCGGCGTGCCGAGCTCGAGCGCAACCTGGCGGCAGTCCGTGACCGCATCGCCCGGGCCTGCGAGGGGGCCGGTCGCGACCCCGGCGAGCTGACCCTCGTCGCGGTGACGAAGTTCTTCCCGGCCGCCGACGTCGACCTCCTGGCAGACCTCGGCATCACCGACATCGGCGAGAACCGCGACCAGGAGGTGTCGGCCAAGCTGCGCGACGTCGCCCGGCGGGACGACCTGCGGGTCCACTTCATCGGCCAGCTGCAGTCGAAGAAGGCCGCGTCGGTCGTGCGCTACGCCGACGTCGTGCAGTCCGTCGACCGCCCCAAGCTCGTGCACGCCCTGGAGTCGGCCGCGGCCTCGGCAGGACGAGCCCTCGACGTGCTGGTGCAGGTCAACCTCGACGAGGCGAGGGGGCGCGGGGGAGTGGCGCCCGAGGGTGCGGTCGAGCTCGCCGGCCTGGTCGCTGACAGCGAGCACCTGCGCCTGCGGGGGGTCATGGCCGTCGCGCCGCTGGGAGCCGACCCGGCACCCGCCTTCGCGCAGCTGCGCGAGGTGGCCGGCGCCGTACGTGACAGGCAGCCGGATGCCACGTGGGTCTCGGCCGGGATGAGCGGCGACCTCGAGGCGGCCATCACCCACGGAGCGACACACCTGCGTGTCGGGAGCGCAATCCTCGGAACTCGACAGCCACACCGGTAACTTCGGTCCCGAGCACGGACACGGCAGGACCCGCACGTGTCACCACACACTTTCTGGACACCAAGGGAGCTCTCAATGGCTGGGGCGCTGCGCAAGACGATGGTCTACCTCGGGCTTGCCGAGGAGGACGAGCGCTACGAGGGGTACGACGAGTACGACTACGACGAGCCCCAGCAGCGCCAGGAGCGCCACGAGGCCCCCGTCGAGCGTTCCGCCGCCGTGACGCCCCTGCCGCAGCGGACCCCGGTCGCCCGTGTCGTCCGCGACGTCGAGGTCGGCGCCCTCAACCGGATCACCACGATCCACCCGCGCACCTACAACGAGGCCAAGAACATCGGCGAGAGCTTCCGTGACGGCACCCCCGTCATCATGAACCTCTCCGACATGGACGACGCCGACGCCAAGCGGCTCGTGGACTTCGCCGCTGGACTGGTCTTCGGCCTGCACGGCCAGATCGAGCGCGTCACCTCCAAGGTGTTCCTGCTCTCGCCCGCCCACGTCGAGGTCTCGGCCGAGGAGGGCGCCCCGGCGCCTTCCACGCGCGGCCTGTTCAACCAGAGCTGACCCCGTCAGGGTCGGGCCGAGCCCCCCCCGGCCCGCCCTCATCCGGCCCCTGGTCCCGCTCCGCGTCCCCGTCATGGCAGGGTGACCCCATGATCCTGGGGACCAGCATCGTCGCCGACGTCATCCGCTTCGTGGTGTTCGTCTTCTTCGTCGTGCTCATCGGGCGGCTGGTGCTCGACTGGGTCCAGGTGTTCGCCCGCGACTGGCGGCCCAAGGGCGTCATCCTCGTCATCGCCGAGGCGATCTACACGGTCACCGACCCGCCGCTCAAGGCCCTGCGCCGGCTCATCCCGCCGCTCCAGCTGGGCGCGCTGAGGCTCGACCTGGCCTTCCTGATCCTCTTCTTCGGCACCAGCATCCTGATGGGCATCCTGTAGCCCGCTCCCCATCCTGCGGGCCCGGCGCCATCCTCTAGGCTGGCACCGACCCAGTCTCTGGGATGCTTGACCTGCTCTGCTCATGCCTGCCAACCGAGGTGACTACATGACGCTCACGCCTGAGGACGTCCTCAACAAGAACTTCACTCCCACGCAGTTCCGTCGTGGCTACGACGAGCGCGAGGTGGACGACTTCCTCGACGAGGTCGTCGCCGAGATGCGCCGTATCGTCAAGGAGTCCGACGACCTGCGGGACCAGCTCAACGAGTGCCGTCAGAGCAAGGGCATGCCGGTCGTCGCCAAGAGCGACGCGGACGCCAAGTCGTCCCAGGAGGCCGAGGCCAAGGCGCTCGAGGACGCGCAGGCCAAGGTGCAGGAGCGCATCAAGGCGATCGAGGCGAAGACAGCCGAGGCCGAGCAGGCGGCCGAGGCCAGGATCGCCGAGGCGAACGCCAAGGCCGAGGAGGCCGAGCAGGTCGCCCAGGCCCGGGCCGCGGAGGCGGAGCAGGCCGCGCAGGCGCGCATCGGCGACGCCCAGCAGCAGGTCGAGACCCACGCCGGTGCGGAGCAGGCCCGAGCGCAGGAGGTCGAGCAGGCCCTCGCCGAGGCGCAGCGGCAGGCCGACGAGGCTCGCGCCCGCGCCGAGGAGGCCGAGGCCCGCGCCCTCGAGGTGCAGGAGCAGGCCCAGCGGGAGGTGGAGGAGGCGCGGCGCCAGGCGCAGGAGCAGGCGACCGTCGTCCGCGGCGAGGCCCAGCAGGGCGAGCCGGCGCAGGGCGCCGCGGTCCCCGTGGCCGCCGCAGCCGTCGGTGGTGGCGGCAGCGCCGCGGCCCTGCTCGAGATGGCGCAGCGACTGCACGACGAGCACGTCGGCCAGGGCGAGTCCACCCGCGACCGGCTCATCTCCGAGGCCCAGAGCCGGCACGACGACCTCGTCACCGAAGGCCAGAGCCGCCACGACGAGCTGGTCTCCACCGGCCAGAGCCGCCACGACGAGCTGCTGTCCACCGGCCAGACCCGCCACGACGAGCTCATCGCCGAGGCCACCTCGCGGCACGAGCAGCTCATCACCGAGGCGCGCGAGCGCTCGACCGGCATGGTCCACGAGGCGCAGCAGAAGAAGGCGCAGATCCTCGAGGAGCTCGGCCGCGAGCGCAGCCTGCTGGAGAAGAAGATCGACGAGCTGCGGACCTTCGAGCGCGACTACCGTGCGCGCCTGAAGAACTACATCGAGGAGCAGCTCGCCGACCTCGACCAGACCGGCCTGGCGCCGGAGGGCTCCACCCTCGAGGACGCCGACGGTGCCGAAGGTGACCGGGGTGACCAGGGCGAGCAGGAGCAGCACGGCGAGCAGGAGCAGGGCGAGCAGCCCACCGCATCGCGGTGGGCGCCCTCCGGCGTTCCCCCTGCGCCCGCGGCGGGGGGGCCGTGGTGTGTTGGCGTTGAGTAGTCGCCGTCCAGCGCTTATCCTCGCGGCACCTGACCGCGCCCCCCCGGGGCGCCCTGCGACCGAGGGGCCTGGCACACCATGGTTCAAAAGGCGAGAGCCACCGCGTCGAAGTCCGCCACGACCAAGGCCACCACCAAAGCCACGACCAAGGCCGCCCCTGCCACGAAGGCCGCGTCGGCGAAGAAGGCTGCGCCCGCTGCCAAGTCCTCTGTCACGAAGGCTGCGCCCGCGAAGAAGGCTGCGCCTGCCGCCAAGCCTTCTGCCACCAAGGCCGCCCCGGCGAAGAAGGCTGCGCCCGCGAAGGCTGCGCCCACTAAGGCTGCGCCCGCGAAGAAGGCCGCGCCTGCCGCCAAGCCTTCTGCCACCAAGGCCGCCCCAGCGAAGGCTGCTGCGGTGAAGAAGGCCGCGCCCGCGAAGAAGGCCACTGCCACGAAGACGGCTCCGGCGACCAAGGCCGCGCCCGCGAAGAAGGCCACTGCCACGAAGACGGCTCCGGCGACCAAGGCCGCGCCGGCCAGGAAGACCGCTGCGACGAAGAAGGCGAGCCCCGCCTCGCTGGTCGTGCGCGACGACGAGTCGCCGTGGACCGCCAAGGAGCTGCGCGAGGTGCGGTCGGAGATCCAGGCCGACATCGCCCACCTGCGCCAGGAGATCACCGTCGCCGAGGCCGACCTCGTGGGCCTGATGCGCGATGCGGGTGACGGCGCAGGCGACGACCAGGCCGACGCCGGGGCCAAGACCTACGAGCGTGAGCAGGAGATCTCGCTGGCCAACAACGCCCGCGACATGCTCGACCAGAACCTGCACGCCCTCGAGCGCCTCGACAACGGCACCTACGGCATCTGCGAGTCGTGCGGCAACCCCATCGGCAAACTTCGCCTTCAGGCCGCTCCTCGTGCGACCCTATGCGTGACATGCAAGACGAAGCAGGAGCGCCGCTGACCGCGGCCGACGCGTCCACCCCCACTCACGACACCACTCCCGGTACGGCCACGGGGACCACAACCGACGACGGAGCCGGCGCCCCGCGCGACCGGCGCGCGCTGTTCCTCCTCCTGGCCACGGTCGCCGTGGTCGCCTACGTGGCCGACCAGGTCACCAAGGTGCTGGCCCTGGACCGGCTCACACCGGGGGAGCCGGTCAACGTCGTCGGTGAGTTCATCCGCCTCAACCTCATCCGCAACGCCGGCGCCGCGTTCTCCATCGCCGACGGCGCCACGTGGGTGCTGACGCTCATCGCGTTCGGCGTGCTGGTGTTCATCATCCGCACCGCGCGGCGGATCGGCAGCCGAGGCTGGGCCTGGGCGCTGGGCATGCTGCTCGGCGGCTCGCTCGGCAACCTCACCGACCGCATGCTGCGCGAGCCGGCCCCCGGCCGCGGGCACGTCGTCGACTTCATCGACTACTTCGGCCTGTTCATCGGCAACGTCGCCGACATCGCCATCGTGTCGGCGGCCGTCCTCATCGGCCTGCTGGCCCTGCGCGGCGTGGGCGTCGACGGCAAGCGGGCCGCCCACCACGGCCGCCACGAGGGTGGAGCCTCCACCACGGGCGGTGGGACCCGTGGCTGACGCCCGCACCCTGTACGTGCCCGACGGCCTCGAGGGCGAGCGCGTCGACGCGGCGCTGGCGCGCCTCTTCGGCGTCTCGCGCACGAAGGCGGCCGACCTCGCGAAGGCCGGCGACGTCCAGCTCAACCACGCCTCCGTCGGCAAGTCCGACCGGGTCAGCGCGGGCGACCTGCTCGAGGTGCTGCTGCCCGGCGTCGAGGACAGCCCCACCCTCAAGGTCATCGCCGAGCCCGTCCCGGGCATGGGGATCATCCACGACGACGACGACATCGTCGTGGTCGACAAGCCGGTCGGCGTGGCCGCCCACCCGAGCGTCGGCTGGACCGGGCCGACGGTGGTCGGTGGCCTCGCCGCGGCCGGGTACCGCATCGCCACGAGTGGGGCGAGCGAGCGCCAGGGCATCGTGTCCCGTCTCGACGTGGGCACCAGCGGGCTCATGGTCGTCGCCAAGTCCGAGTACGCCTACAGCGTCCTCAAGCAGGCCTTCCGCAGCCGCACCGTCCTCAAGACCTACCACGCCCTCGTGCAGGGTCTGCCGGACCCGGTCGTCGGCACGATCGACGCCCCCATCGGCCGGCACCCCGGTCACGACTACAAGTTTGCGGTCATGGACAAGGGCAAGCCGAGCGTGACCCACTACGAGGTGATCGAGGCGTTCCGGGCGGCGTCCCTGCTCGACATCCACCTCGAGACCGGCCGCACCCACCAGATCCGGGTGCACTTCGCGGCGATGCGCCACCCGTGCGCGGGCGACCTGACCTACGGCGCCGACCCCACCCTGGCCGCCCGGCTGGGGCTGGAGCGGCAGTGGCTGCACGCGGTGGGCCTGGGCTTCGAGCACCCCGGTACGGGGAAGTACGTCACCTTCGAGAGCCCGTACCCCGAGGACCTCCAGCGGGCGCTCGACCGGCTCTGAGGCCCACCCCACCGGTCGTCGGGGAACCGTTGCGGCGGCCCCGCGCGACACGGCTCGGCGACACGCCGAAGGGCGTCGGTGGGCGGGCTTAGGATCATCTCGATGTCCCCGCAGCCCGCCCCCCAGAGCCCCTCGAACAGCACCGACTCGTTCGTCCACCTCCACGTCCACACCGAGTACTCCATGCTCGACGGGGCAGCGAGGATCGGTGACCTGTTCACCCGGGCCGCGGAGATGGGGATGCCCGCGCTGGCGACCACGGACCACGGCTACGTCTTCGGGGCCTACGAGTTCTGGAAGAAGGCGCAGGGCACGGGCGTCAAGCCCATCATCGGCGTCGAGGCCTACGTCACACCGGGCACCCACCGCACCGACAAGACCCGCGTGAAGTGGGGCGACGAGTCCCAGTCGGGCGACGACGTGTCGGGCTCGGGCGCCTACACGCACATGACGCTGCTGGCCAAGAACAACAACGGCCTGCACAACCTCTTCCGGCTCGACTCCCTCGCCAGCCTCGACCAGGTCTACGCCAAGTGGCCCCGGATGGACCGCGAGCTGCTCAGCACCTACGGCCAGGGGCTCATCGCCACCACCGGCTGCCCGTCCGGGGAGATCCAGACCCGCCTGCGCCTGGGCCAGTACCGCGAGGCGATGCAGGCGGCCAGCGACTTCCGCGACATCTTCGGCGCCGAGAACTACTTCTGCGAGCTCATGGACCACGGCCTCGACATCGAGCGCCGCGTCCAGAAGGACCTCCTGCGCCTCGCCCGCGAGCTCGGGCTGCCGCTGGTCGCCACCAACGACCTGCACTACTCCAGCCCGGAGGACGCCAAGGCCCACTCGGCGCTGCTGTGCGTGCAGTCCGGCTCGACGATGATGGACCCGGGTCGCTTCAAGTTCGACGCCGACGACTTCTACCTCAAGAGCCCGGCCGAGATGCGCCACACCTGGCGCGAGCTGCCCGAGGCCTGCGACAACACCCTGCTCATCGCCGAGATGTGCGACATCTCCTTCACCGAGGGCGAGGGGCGCTTCATGCCCCGCTTCCCCTGCCCGCCGGGGGAGAACGAGGAGAGCTGGTTCGTCAAGGAGGTCCAGAGCGGCCTGATGGAGCGGTTCCCGGGTGGGGTGCCCGACTACGCCACCAAGCAGGCCGCGTTCGAGACCGACGTCATCGTCTCCAAGGGCTACGCCGGCTACTTCCTCGTCGTCGCCGACTTCATCAACTGGGCCAAGAAGAACGGCATCCGCGTGGGCCCGGGCCGTGGCTCGGGTGCGGGGTCCATGTGCGCCTACGCCATGAAGATCACCGACCTCGACCCGGTCCCGCACGGCCTGATCTTCGAGCGGTTCCTCAACCCCGAGCGCATGTCGATGCCCGACTTCGACGTCGACTTCGACGAGCGCCGGCGCGGTGAGGTCATCAAGTACGTCACCGAGAAGTACGGCGCCGACCGCGTCGCGCAGATCGTCACCTACGGCACCATCAAGGCCAAGCAGGCCGTCAAGGACGCCGCCCGCGTCATGGGCCACCCCTTCGTCGTCGGCGAGCAGCTCACCAAGGCGATGCCGCCGGACGTCATGGGCAAGGGCGTGCCCCTGTCCGAGATCTACAACAAGGAGCACAAGCGCTACAACGAGGGCGTCGACTTCCGGGCCCTCGTCGAGTCCGAGCCGCACCTGCAGGAGATCGTCGAGACGGCCAAGGGCCTCGAGGGGCTCAAGCGGCAGTGGGGCGTCCACGCGGCCGGCGTCATCATGTCGAGCGAGCCGCTCATCGACGTCATCCCGATCATGCGGCGGCTGCAGGACGGCCAGGTCATCACCCAGTTCGACTACCCGAGCTGCGAGTCGCTCGGCCTGGTCAAGATGGACTTCCTCGGCCTGCGCAACCTCACGATCCTCGACGACGCCATCGAGAACATCAAGGCCAACCGCGACGAGGACATCGACCTCGACGCGCTGTCCAAGGACATGACCGACAAGGCGACGTTCGACCTGCTCTCGCGCGGTGACACCCTCGGCGTCTTCCAGCTCGACGGCGGCGGCATGCGCACGCTGCTCAAGCTGATGCAGCCCGACAACTTCGAGGACATCTCGGCGGCGCTCGCGCTCTACCGGCCCGGCCCGATGGGCGTCAACGCCCACACCAACTTCGCGCTGCGCAAGAACGGCAAGCAGGCGCTCACCCCCCTCGACCCCCAGCTCGAGGGCAAGCTGCAGCAGGAGATGATCGACGCCCTCGGCCCGATCCTCGGCACGACCTACGGCCTGGTGATCTACCAGGAGCAGGTCATGGAGATCGCCCAGAAGCTCGCGGGCTACACCCTCGGCAACGCCGACCTCCTGCGCCGAGCGATGGGCAAGAAGAAGAAGGAGGTGCTCGACGCCGAGTACGTCCCCTTCTCCGAGGGCATGAAGGCCAAGGGGTTCAACGAGGCCTCCATCGCCGCCCTGTGGGGCGTCCTGGTCCCGTTCTCCGACTACGCGTTCAACAAGGCGCACACCGCCGCCTACGGTCTCGTGTCGTACTGGACGGGCTACCTCAAGGCCAACTACCCGGCCGAGTACATGGCCGCGCTGCTCACCAGCGTCGGCGACGACAAGGACAAGTCGGCCCTCTACCTCGGCGAGTGCCGGCGCATGGGCATCAAGGTCCTGCCGCCGGACGTCAACGACTCGGTGGGCCGGTTCGCCGCCGTCGGCACCGACATCCGCTTCGGCCTCCAGGCGATCCGCAACGTCGGCCACAACGTCGTCGAGGCGATCATCGCCGCCCGTGAGGAGAAGGGCCGGTTCACGTCCTTCAAGGACTTCCTGTCCAAGTGCCCGATCGTCGTGTGCAACAAGCGCACCATCGAGTCGCTCATCAAGGCCGGGGCGTTCGACGGCCTGCAGGAGTCGCGCCAGGGCCTCCTGCGCGTCCACGAGGACTACGTCGACAACTTCGTCGACATCAAGCGCCAGGAGGCCATCGGCCAGGACTCGCTCTTCGGGTCCTTCGGTGGCGACGCGGGCGCGGGGGAGTCGGTCGACTTCTCGGTGCTGCCACCCATCCCGGGCGTGGAGTGGGACAAGAAGACGCTGCTGCAGTTCGAGCGCGAGATGCTCGGCCTCTACGTCTCCGACCACCCGCTGTTCGGCATCGAGCACGTGCTGGCCTCGCACGCCGACACCTCGATCGCGAGCCTCACCGGTGAGGACGGCAAGCCCGAGGGCGCCAACGTCACCATCGCCGGCCTCATCACCGGCCTGCAGGTCAAGCGCACCAAGAAGGGTGACCTCTGGGCCATCGTGACCGTCGAGGACCTCGAGGGCGCCATCGAGTGCCTGTTCTTCCCCTCGGCCTACCTCACCGTCCAGCACGCCCTGACCCACGACGCCGTCGTCGTGGTCAAGGGCCGGGTCAACCGGCGCGACGACACCCCGTCGATCTACGCCTCCGACCTGACCCTGCCGGACATCTCCGAGGGGCCGCGCGGCCCGGTGGTCGTGACCATGGACACCAACCGGGCGACCCAGGCCAAGGTCGAGGAGCTGAAGTCGGTGCTGTCGTCCCACCCGGGCCAGACCGAGGTGCACGTCCGCCTCAGCCAGCCGGGGCGGTCGGTGCTCATGAAGCTCGAGGACGCCTACCGGGTCAACGCCACGGAGGCGCTGTTCGGCGACCTCAAGGTCATCCTCGGCCCGCGCTGCCTCGCCGGCTGAGCGCACCGCATAGGGTGCCAGCGTGAGCACGCCTGCAGTGACGCCGCCGACTCCTCCGACCCCGCCGTCCGGCACGTCGCCGACGCCACCGCGTGCGGCGCGGCGCGACACCTCGCGCGAGCACCACGGCGACGTGGTGGTCGACCCCTACGAGTGGCTGCGCGACAAGGCCGACCCGGCGGTGGTCAGCCACCTCGAGGCCGAGAACGCCTACGCCGAGGCGGTCACGGCCGACCTCCAGCCCCTGCGCGACGCGATCTTCGAGGAGATCCGCTCGCGCACGCAGGAGACCGACCTGTCGGTGCCGGTGGCGAGCGGGCCGTGGTGGTACTACTCGCGCAGCTACGAGGGCTCGCAGTACTCCGTGGAGTGCCGGTGCCCGCGCGTGGAGGGCGCACCCCGCCCGATGCCCGAGGCGCAGGCTCAGGTCGAGGGCGAGCAGGTGCTGCTCGACGGCAACCTCGAGGCCCGCGGCCACGACTTCTTCGCCCTCGGCGCCCTGTCCGTCAGCCCCGACCACCGCCTGCTCGCGTATGCCGTGGACACCGAGGGCGACGAGCGCTTCGCCCTGCGCGTCAAGGACCTCACCACCGGGGACGTCGTCGACACCGCGGTGCGCGAGGTCGGGTACGGTTGCGTGTTCTCCCTCGACGGCCGCTACCTGTTCTACACGCGGGTCGACGAGACCTGGCGCCCGCACCAGGTGTGGCGGCACGAGGTCGGCGGCCCCACGGAGGCCGACGTGCTGGTGCACCAGGAGGACGACGAGCGCTTCTGGATGGGCCTGGGGTCCTCCCGCGACGACCGCTGGATCATGGTCGGCCTGGGGTCCAAGACGACCTCGGAGGTCATGCTGCTCGACGCTGCCGACCCCACGGGGACCCCGAGGGTGGTGGCGCCGCGCCGGGAGGGCGTCGAGTACGACGTCGAGCCGGGCCCGGACCGCCTGCTCATCGTCCACAACGCCGACCACGTCGACTCCGACCTCGCCTGGGCCCCGCTGGACGCCACGTCCGCCGACCAGTGGCAGCCGCTCATGGCCTCGGCGCCGGGGGAGCGGTTCCAGGGCGTGGAGGCGTTCGACGACGTCGCCGTCCTGTCGCTGCGCCGCGACGGCCTGACCGCCCTGCGCGTGCTCGACCGCGACCCCTCGAGCGGGTCCGGCTACGGCGCGAGCCACGACCTGGTCTTCGACGAGCCGGTCTACTCGGTCGGCCTCGGCGAGAACCCCGAGAGCGCCACCACCGCCCTGCAGGTCGTCTTCGAGTCGATGGTCACCCCGCGCACCGTCATGGACTACGACGTCCGCACCCGCGAGTACACCGTGCTCAAGCGGCAACCCGTCCTCGGGGGCTACGACCCGTCGCAGTACGAGCAGCGGCGCGAGTGGGCCACGGCGGCCGACGGCACCCGCGTGCCGGTCTCCATCGTCCACCCCGCCGGCGCGACCCCCGACGGCACCCGCCCGGGCATGCTGGCGGCGTACGGGTCCTACGAGCTCTCCTCGGACCCCTACTTCTCCGTCGCCCGGCTGTCGCTGCTGCAGCGCGGCTTCGTCTACGCCATCGCGCACGTGCGCGGCGGCGGGGAGCTCGGGCGCCGCTGGTACGACGACGGCAAGCTGCTGCAGAAGAAGAACACCTTCACCGACTTCGTCGACTGCGCGAACCACCTGGTCGAGGCCGGCTGGGTCCACCCGGACCGGCTGGTCGCCGAGGGCGGCTCGGCCGGTGGCCTGCTCATCGGGGCCGCCGTCAACCTCGCCCCCGAGCGGTTCCGCGCGGTCCACGCGGCCGTGCCGTTCGTCGACGCGCTGACGACCATCCTCGACCCGAGCCTGCCGCTGACCGTCGTGGAGTGGGAGGAGTGGGGCGACCCCCTGCACGACCCCGACGTCTACGCGTACATGAAGTCCTACTCGCCCTACGAGAACGTGCGGGACGCGGCCTACCCGGCGGTGCTGGCGACCACGTCGCTCAACGACACGCGTGTCTACTTCACCGAGCCGGCCAAGTGGGTGGCCCGGCTGCGCGAGCACACCACGAGCGACCCGGTGGAGCGCCCGGTGCTGCTGCGCACCGAGATGGTCGCGGGCCACGGCGGCAAGAGCGGCCGCTACGACTCCTGGCGGCAGGTGGCGTGGGAGTGGGCGTTCCTCATCAGCCAGGTCGGGGCAACCGAGGTGGAAGCCGCACCCGTGCAGGACTCCACCCAAATTGCCCGCTGACCAGCGGTCACCTCGCGGGTACCGGGCCCTACCCTGTGTGGTGGCGGAAGGCGGAGTGCGTTGAGTGAGGGCAAGGCGCGTGGTGCGCGTCGTTTCGCTGCCCTCCTGGACTGGTCCGGCACCACCATCGGGGCTCCCGACCAGTGGCCGACGGCGCTGCAGGTGACGTGGGACCTCGCCCTGGCGTGCCCACTGCCCATGGCGCTGTTCGTCGGTGACGACCACGTCCTGCTCTACAACGACGCCTTCGCCGAGCAGCTCGGCGACCGGCACCCCCACGCGTTCGGCCGGCCGGCGTCGGAGGTGGTCCCCGAGGTGTGGGGCGGCTCGCACCTGGGCGCCCTGTTCGACGCGACGATGGCTGACGACCGCTCGTTCCTCGACGAGGGCACCGAGCTCCGGGCGTCGGGTGACCTCGCCGACGACACCCCGATCCTCGGGCACTTCCTGCGCACCGGCTCACCGGTGCACGACGAGGACGGGCGCGTCATCGCCCTGCTGCACATCGCGGTCGAGACGTCCTCCTCGCTCGACCGGGCCCGCACCGTCACGGGGCTGGCCACGGCGCTGGCAGTGGCGGTCACCGTCGACGACGTGTGCAAGGTGGTGCTGCGAGAGTCGGTCTCGGCGTTCGGTGCCCTGTCGGTGGGCATCTGCCTGCCGTCGCCCGGACCGGGCGGTTGGCGGATGGCGCGCCGGCACCGCATCGAGGACCTGTCGCCGGACGAGGAGAGGCTGCCGCTGATCTGGTCCGAGGTGCCCGAGGACCTCGCCGACGTCGTCTCCCGCTCCCTGGACCACGGGGAGCCGTACGTGTCCGACGGTGCCGAGCTCGTCGCCGTACCGCTGCGCGCGCGCAGCACGGACGCGGCAGTCGTCGTCTTCAGGGAGTCCACGCCGCTGCCACGGGACGTCGTGGCGGTCCTGTCGGCGTTCACCGACCTCGTCGGCGAGGCGCTCGGCCGCGCGGTGGCCTACGACGCCGAGCGCTCGACCGCAGAGCTGCTCCAGCGCACCCTCCTGCCGCCGAGCCTGCCGCAGTCCGACGAGATCTCGATCGCCGCACGCTACGAGCCGGTGTCGGAGGGCACGGTCGCCGGCGGCGACTTCTACGACTCGTTCTTCCTGCCCGACGGGCGGCTCGCCCTGGTGATCGGCGACGTCGTCGGCCGGGGGGTCATGGCCGCCACGGTCATGGGCCAGGTGCGCGCCGCCGTCCGCGGTGCCGCCATGACCGACCCGCGGCCCGAGTCGGTCATGACCTCGCTCGACCGCGTCGTGTGGGACCTCGACGCCCTGTGGCCGGCGTCGATGCCGCTCGGGTCCACCCGCGCGCGCCCCGGGATGGCGTTCGGGGGCGAGCTGTTCGTGACCATGCTCTACGGCACGGTGTCGCCGGAGACGGGCGTCGTCGAGGTCGCGAGCGCCGGTCACCCGGTGCCGGTCCTGCTCTCCGGACGCGCGGCGCGCGACGACGGCCACCCCCGGGTCCGCCTGGTCGACATGGCGGTCGGGCCGCCGCTGGGCCTGTCGGGGCACCGGCCCACCCACCGCCAGCTCCTCGAGGTGGGGGACATGCTGGTGATCTACACCGACGGGCTCATCGAGCGTCGCGACGAGACCCTCGACGCGGGGGAGGAGCG
Source organism: Pedococcus sp. 2YAF34 (assembly GCF_052114585.1). Taxonomy (NCBI): domain Bacteria; kingdom Bacillati; phylum Actinomycetota; class Actinomycetes; order Micrococcales; family Intrasporangiaceae; genus Pedococcus; species Pedococcus sp. 2YAF34. The sequence goes on along the minus strand of NZ_JBFRFA010000034.1, from coordinate 31,866 downwards.
GCTGCTCGCTGCGCTCGCCGACGTGCCGCCGAGCAGCCCCCGCAGCGTCGCCCAGCTGGTCATGGAGGCGATGGTCCCCGAATCCGGCCAGGAGGACGACTGCGCCGTCCTCACCGTCGGCCGGTCACCGGTGGGGCACCGCCGGGCCGCCATCGTGGTCCCGCCCATGCCGGAGTCGGTCAAGGCGGCCCGGGACTGGGCCCGGGAGCAGCTCGACCTCTGGACGGTCAACGAGGCCGACCAGTACACCATCGTCACCGGCATCTCCGAGCTCATCACGAACGCCGTCCTGCACGCCGGCACCGAGTCGCACCTGACCCTCGACCTCGACACCGGGGTCGTCGCGGTCACCGTGGCCGACAGCGGCAACCGGGGCGAGCCGTTGCTGACCGGGGGCGAGGCGATGGCGGTGCGCGGGCGCGGGCTGTCCCTCGTGCGCGCCGTCAGCGACGCCTTCGGGGCCCACCGCACGTCGGCGGGGACGACGGTGTGGTTCGAGGTGGAGGTGGCCCTCGCCGACGCGGGGGTCGACGCGGGGATCGGCGTCGGCGACCGCCACTGACGCCCGTGCCGGCGACCGTCACCGACCCCGGCGTGCGATGAGGTCAGCGGGCCCCGACGTAGGCGGTGTCCAGCGGCCAGCCGCTGCGCCCGACCTGGGTGCCGGAGCCCGAGAGCCAACCCCCCTTGCCGTTGCCGTAGTAGGCCGTCCACGTGCCGGAGGTGGTCAGGGCGAGCACGTCGGAGAACCCGTCACGGTTGAGGTCGCCGGCGCCGGTGAGGGTGACGAACGGCTGCCAGCCGGTGCCGACCTGTCTGCTGTAGACCGACCAGCCGCCCTTGCCGTTGCCGGCGTACAGCCACAGGGTGCCGTCGCTGCGGTGGCGGGCGAGGAGGTCCGGCCGGCCGTCGCCGGTGAGGTCGCCGGGTGAGAACACCTGGTCGAACACCTGCCAGCCGGTGGCGACGCGGGTCTCCGTGGCGGCGAGCCCCGACGAGGTGCCGCGGTAGAGCCAGAGCGTGCCGTCGCTGCGGCGGCGGGCCAGGACGTCGGGTCGGCCGTCGCCGGTGAAGTCGCCGGGCGAGACCACGGCGTCGAAGATGCCCCAGCCGGAGCCGATGCGCGTGGGGGCACCGAAGGTGGCGTTGCCGGTGCCGCGCAGGAGGTAGAGGTCGCCTCCCGCGGTGCGGGTGACGAGGTCGGCGACGGCGTCGCCGGTGAAGTCACCGGGGGTGACGACGTCCGCCACGCTGGCCCAGCTCCCGGCCAGGCTGCGCCCGGTGACGTCGGCCGGGCTGTCGTGGAGCACGACCCCCTGCGTCGCCGACAGGGAGACCAGGTCGGAGTCGATGGTGGCGTCGAGCCCGAGGGCGACCGGCGGCGCGGCATACGAGCGGATGAGGGCTCGCCACGTCGCGGCATCGGTGACCCCGCTCCCGGTGACGCCCTGACGCTTCTGCCAGGCGACGAGGGCTGCCTGCGTGGTCGAGGTGAAGGACCCGGACGCCGTCGTGCCGATGGCGCTCTGCACGGCCTGGACCGCGGGGCCCGTGCTGCCCGAGCGCAGGTACATGCCCGAGAACGACACCAGCTGCTTGCCGAGGCTGCTCGCCGAGGGCACCGCCTTGACCGCCGGGGGCACCTGGCAGCGCGTCAGGTTGGCGCTGCTGCGCGGCGAGGCCCAGCTGAGGGCCCACGAGCGGCACGGGCCCCACTCCGGCGGCGCGACCTGCTTGGACCAGTAGGAGCTGCGCTGCATGGCGCCCGACCAGGACAGGGAGATGTGCACGTGGTTGCGGTGGCAGGCGGTGTCGTAGGACGTGGCCGCCTTTGCCGTGGACAGGCACCCCTGGTACTCCACCCAGCCGTCTGCCGGACGGTAGGCCGACCAGGTCCTGTTGTTCCAGATCAGGTACATGACGCCGAGCCGGCGCGCCATGGCGTGGGTGTTGCCGGCCCGGTCGGTCGCGAGCATCCAGCCGAGGGCGGCGTTGGCCTGCGCCTTCTGGGTGGTGTTGCGGACACTGGCGATCCAGTCGACCGCGCGCCCGTCGTAGTGCTCGGAGGTGGCCAGGGAGTCCGAGCCGCAGGCCCGTGCCGACCCGTACGTCGTGCCCGGGTAGGTGCGAACCAGCAACGCACCCAGGGCGGCGGTGCCCGGCTTCGCCCTGGCGTCGCAGGAGTTCGCCCCGACGTAGGAGGACAGGGCCTCGATCCCGGTGGGCAGCCCCGTCGGCGTGGGTGGCACCGATGTCGCGGCGGAGGCGCTCGGGCCCGTGGCCGCCACCGTGGCGACGAGGGCCAGCACGAGCATGGCGGTGGTCGCGACCCTGCGCGGCAGGAGGGTGCGGAGGCGGCGGGAGGTGGTCATGGGGCAGCTCCGGGACGGCTCAGGCGGCTGGTCGCGCCGTTCCTCGCGGGGAGGACCTGGGGAGGACCTCGGGAGGACCCGGAGAGGACCTCTGGAGGACCCGGGGAGGATCGCGGTCGCAGCAGTGTGGGGGAGTGTCCAGTTTGTGGCATCTGTACCCGGATGGGCCCACGCGTTCCCGGATGCCACCCGTTTGCGGTTGCGAGGCATCATACGAATGGGTGACGATGTCAGCAGAATGGATGAGTGGACGCGTCACAGCGTGCGTCCCGGACGCCGAGCCGCCCATCCTCGACTCTGTGCCCCTGGTTGGGCACGCGTCCGGAGGTGGGTCACGTGAGAAAGGTCGGTGCGGCGATGTGGCAGCTGTTCCTGGAGCGCTTCGTTCCCCTCGTGGACGACGACGTGTCGGCTCTCGACCGGCTCGACGGTGTCGGGGCCTCGGCCTCCCGTCGCACCCCCGCCCGTGACGTCGCCGGCCCGGCGGTCGCCCAGGGCGGTGACTCCTCGCTGCTCCCGCTCCCCTGAGCGGCGCGGCCGCTGACCGCGACGGCCGCGGCACCGCCACCACGTCGTAGGGCCCCCGACCACTGGTCGGGGGCCCTACGACGTCCTCAGTCGGTGCAGAGGCAGAACGGGTGCCCGGCGGGGTCGAGGAACACCCGGAAGGAGGTGCCGGGCTGGTGCTCGTGCCGGGTCGCGCCGAGCCTGACGACCTCGGCCTCCGCCTCGTCGAGGTCGTCGACCACCACGTCGAGGTGCATCTGCTGGGGCGCCTCCTGGGAGGGCCACCGAGGAGGCGTGTAGTCGTCCACCTGCTGGAAGCAGATGCACTGGCCGTAGTCGGCGCGCACCTCCCCCCAGCCGGGGGAGATGTCGACCTTCCAGTCGAGCATCGCGCCGTAGAACGTCGCGAGGGCGCCGGCGTCGGGGCAGTCGAGGACGATGCTGGGGAACCGTGCGATGGCCATGGCGGCACGGTACGCCCGGTTGCGGACGCTCGGCGTCCGCAACGTCCCGGGGTCACGTCCGGCTCACGTCGCGGACCACGTGGAGGCGCTCGCGTGGCCGAAACTAGACTCTCGCACCGTGTCGTGGTCGCTCTGGTTCACCCTGCTGGCTGCCGCGGTCCTCATCTCGCTGACCCCCGGCGCCGGTGCCATCAACACGATGTCCAACTCCATCGGCTGGGGCTGGGCCCGCTCGATCTGGGGCATCCTCGGGCAGCAGCTCGCCCTCCTCGTGCACATCGCGGTCGTGGCGGCCGGGGTGGGGGTCCTGGTCGCCGGATCTCCGTTGCTGTTCAACGTGATCCGTTATGCCGGCGCCGCCTACCTCGTGCTCCTCGGGGTGCGGCAGCTGCGCGCGAGACCGGCGCCCGTCGACGACGAGGCGCCGGCAGGCGGCGGCTCACGGTGGTCGATGATGCGCCAGGGCGTGCTGGTCAACCTGACCAACCCCAAGGCCGTCGTGTTCTTCCTCGCCTTCACGCCGCAGTTCATCCGGCCCGACCGGCCGCTGGCCACGCAGTACGCGGTGCTCGCGGCGACGGTCGTGCTCGTCGACGTCCTCGTCATGTGGTTCGTCTTCGCGGTGGCGGCCCGGGGGCTGCGCCGGCTGACGCGCAGCGAGGGCGGCCAGCGGCGCCTCAACAAGATCTTCGGCGGACTCTTCGTCGGGGTCGGTGCACTCCTCGCGACCATCCACTGACGGTCGGGGTCCCGCTCAGCCGGAGCCGCCCCCGGGGCGCGTCGGCAGGACGACGACGGTCCGCGGCTGGGCGACGTCCGGACCGTCGAGGTAGACCTCCCACGCGTCGCCGGCCGGGACCAGGCCGTGCTGCGCGGCATATCCGTGCAGCGCCTCGTGGGCGTCGCGGCTGCGCGCGTAGTCGCCGCGGTGGGTCGTGCGCAGGGCCGGGCCACCGGGCAGGTGCGACGCCTTGACGTCGCCCTGCCCCAGCACCATCCCGTTGACGGGGAAGCCCGCCTCGAGCTCGAAGGCGCCGTCCGCGTCGGGCCGCAGGCGGACGAAGGGCGGCCCTGACACGTGCATGCCGTCCTGCCCCGCCACCTCGGCGACGCGTGCGAACGCCGCACCGACGAACGGCCCGATCCCCGCCTCGTCGACGGTGTCACGGACCACGAGCGTGGGCTGGTCGTGCAGTGTGACCTGCTCGACCTCGTACGCCACGCCGCTCCCGCGGTCCTGCGCGGTGTCCATGGACGTCACCAGGGTGGCCGCGGCCACGCCGCCGAGCGGCGACGCTCCTCGCCGTGCGGGTGCAGCCGCCGCAGGTGACGGCGCCGCCTGAGCTCCTGGGTGATGCGCGCCTGGTCGTGCAGGACGGCCTCGCGCTCGGGCGAGCCGGCGCGGACCGACCCGGCCGCGCCGGGGGACCGCAAGGCCTCCTCGCAGGCGGCGAGCCGCTGCAGGAGGTCGCGCAGGGTGAGGTGGGTGAGGTGCTCCGTCAGGGCGCTCTGCTCGGTGCGGGGCGCTTCAGACGTCGTCGGCTGCATGCCTTCTCCCTTGTTCCGGTGTGGACGTTCACACACCTGGTCAGTCCAGTGAACGCCGCGAGGCCACGTCCACGTCAGGGACCTAGGTCCCGGGTCGGCCGGCGGTGACGTCGGAACCTCAGGAGGAGGAGGGCGCGGATGAGGGCGTGGGAGGTCACGGGCGAGGCGGGCACCCTCGGGCGCGTGCGGCTGGGCGAACGGCCGGTCCCGGTCGCCGGGCCGGGAGAGGTGCTGGTCAGGGTCGAGGCCTGCGGGGTGTGCCGCACCGACCTGCACGTCGCCGACGGGGACCTGCCGATGCGTCGCCGGCGGGTCGTGCCGGGCCACGAGGTCGTCGGCACCGTGGTCGAGGGTGTGGCCCAGGGAAGGTTCGCGGTGGGCGACCGCGTGGGCGTTGCCTGGCTGCGCCACACGTGCGGGGAGTGCCGCTGGTGCCGCCGCGGCGCCGAGAACCTCTGCACCCGTGCGCAGTTCACGGGGTGGGACCACGACGGTGGCTACGCGGAGCACGTCGTGGTGCCCTCCGCCTACGCCTACCGGGTGCCCGGCGACCTCTCTCCCGAGCAGGCGGCCCCGCTGCTGTGCGCCGGCATCATCGGGTACCGGGCGCTGCGGCGGACCGGGCTGCCACCGGGCGGCCGGCTCGGCCTGTACGGCTTCGGGGCGAGTGCGCACCTCACGGCCCAGCTCGCCATCGCCCAGGGCAGCGAGGTGCACGTCCTGACCCGCGGCGCGGGTGCACGCGAGCTCGCCCTCGAGCTGGGCGCGGCGTCGGCCGGTGACGCGTACGACGCGCCGCCGGTGCCGCTGGACGCGGCGATCGTCTTCGCGCCGGTCGGCGACCTGGTGCCGGTGGCCCTCGAGGCCCTGGACCGCAGCGGGACGCTGGTGCTCGCCGGGATCCACCTCAGCGACGTGCCGCCCCTGGACTACCAGCGGCACCTGTTCCTGGAGAAGCGGCTGACCTCGGTGACGGCGAACACCCGCGCCGACGGGGAGGAGCTGCTGCGCCTGGCGTCCGCCCTGTCGGTGCGCGCAGCCGTGACGACGTACCCGTTCGAGGCGGCCGACGTCGCTCTGGAGGACCTGTCCAGCGGCCGGCTGACCGGGGTGGCGGTCCTGTCGGGGTGGTCCGCGGGCGGCTGAGCCGACAGGCGCTGAGCCGGCTGGCTCAGTCGGGCTCGGGCCGGACCACCATCACCGGGCAGTGCGCGTGGTGCAGGACGCCCTGGCTGACCGACCCCAGCAGCAGCCCGCGGAACCCGCCGCGGCCGCGGCTGCCGACGACGACCAGCTCCGCCTCGCGCGACAGCTCGGCGAGCGCCTCCACGGGGTGGGCGTTGAGCACGCGCACCCGCACGTCGACGTCCGGGAACTTCTGGGACCAGTCGGCCACCGCCTGGGCGGTGAGGTCGCTGGCCTGACGAACCATCTTGTCCTGCAACGCTTCTGCGTCCACGAGTGGGAAGTTGCTGTCGTCGTAGTCGAGCAGCCACGTGTGCACCACGGTGAGGGGTGCCTGCCGGGCGTGGGCCTCGTCGAAGGCCTCACCGATCGCGGTGGTGCTCAGCGGCGAGCCGTCCGACCCGACCACCACCCCCGACGCCGGCGACGACGTCGTGGGGAGCTCGCGGACCACGACCACCGGGCAGTGGGCCCGGGCCGCCACGTCGACCGAGGAGGACCCCAGGAAGGCGCTCGAAACCGTACCCCGCCCGCGCGCCCCGACGACGACGAGGCCGGCCCCGGTGGAGGCGTCGACGAGCAGGGCGCCGGGGCTGCCGATGCCGGTGGCCGTGCTCACGGGGGTCGACGGCGAGACGCTGTGGATGCGTTGCTCCGCCTCGTGCAGCACCCGCTTGGCTACCTCGTCGGAGGCGGCCATCAGAGGCTCGATGTGGGGGCCCTGGACGGGGACGCTACGGCCGTGGACGAGCTTGATGGCGCAGCGACGCCGAACGGCCTCGTCGATGGCCCAGTCGAGGGCGTTGCGGGTGTGGGGGCGGCCGTCGACGCCGACGACGACCGGTCGGGTGGTGGCTCGCAGGTCGGTGGTGCTCACGGGTGCTCCTCGCGGTGGTCGGTGCGGTTGCTGGGTGGGGTGCTGCGGGAGTCAGGTGTGCCGGTTGCGGCGGCGCAGGCGCTCCATCTCGGCCTCGACCTGGTCCGGGCGCGGCTCGGGCCACAGGACGTCCCAGGCGTGGAAGACCAGCCCGATGCCCCAGCCGAAGAGGGGGAAGAGCGGCCAGAAGAAGTGGTGACCGGTGGCGTACCAGACCGCCACCAGCAGGAGGTTGACCATCACGTAAGACAGCACGTGGGCCATCAGGCCGCGCTTGTCCTTCAACCGCTTGAGGGCCTGCTCGCGCAGCTCGCCCAAGTCCTCGGTGGGGCCGGCGCCCGTGGGGGTGCGTACGTCGTCTGACATCCGGACCATCTCCCTTCCCGTCCCAGCATCGGTCTGCTGGGCGCACGGACGGCGGGTCGTTGGTCCCGCATCCGGCCTGACCGCAGCGAGGACGACCGGCACCGAGGCGACCGGCACCGAGGGGGACCATGGACCCGAGGAGGGCGGGGCAGCCGGTGCGAGTCTGGCTCCATGGCTGAGGTCATGGAGGCCGCAGGCTGGGGCGCCGAGGTCCGGGAGACCCACTCGGCCGTCGTCCTGCTCATGGGGGACCGGGCCTACAAGGTGAAGAAGCCGGTCGACCTCGGGTTCCTCGACTTCACCACCCGCGCCGCGCGCGAGGCGGCCATCCGTCGCGAGCTCGTCCTCAACCGGCGGCTGACACCGGACGTCTACCTGGGGGTGCTCGAGGTCCGCGACCCGGACGGAGGGCCGTGCGAGCACCTGCTGGCGATGCGCCGCATGCCGGAGGACCGCCGGTTGTCCACGCTGGTCCGCGCGGGGGCGGACGTCGGGCCCGACCTGCGCCGGCTGGCCAAGGACCTGGCCGCCTTCCATGCCACGGCGCGCACGGGCGACGACATCGCACGCTGCGGCTCCGCCGAGGCGCTGCGGAAGCGGTGGGAGGACAACGTGCAGGGGCTGCGCGACCACCCGGTGACGACGGTCGGCGCCGAGCTGGCGGACCGGGTGGAGGAGCTGGCCCTCGAGTTCGTCGACGGGCGCACGCCGCTGCTGCAGAGCCGGGTGGAGGCGGGGCTGGTGCGGGACGGCCACGGCGACCTGCTCGCCGACGACATCTTCTGCGTGCCCGAGGGCCCGCGGGCGCTGGACTGCCTCGACTTCTCCGACGAGCTGCGCTGGATGGACGTGCTCGACGACGCCGCCAGCCTCGCCACCGACCTGGAACGGCTCGGCAGCCCGCGATTGGGCGAGCAGTTCCTGCACGACTACGCGGAGTTCTCCGGGACCCGCCAGCCGCCGTCGCTGCGGCACCACTACGCCGCCTACCGCGCGGTGATGCGCGCCAAGGTCGCCGCCATCCGGGCGGCCGGGCACCACACGCGCACCGGTGCCGACGCCGACGAGGCGGGGCTGCTCTGTGACATCGGGCTGTCCCACCTGCGTCGGGGGCGGGTGCGGCTGGTGCTCGTCGGCGGTCCGCCTGGGTCCGGCAAGACGACCCTGTCGGCTGCTCTCGCCGACCGGCTGGGGGCGGTGCTGCTGGCCAGCGACGTGGAGCGCAAGAGCCTCGCCGGTATGGCGCCGTCGGTGCACGCGCCCGCGGCCCTGGGGCAGGGCATCTACACCGCAGGCATGACGGTGCGGACCTACACCTCGCTCGCCGCTCGCGCCGCGCTGCTGCTCGGCATGGGGGAGACGGTCGTCGTCGACGCGTCCTTCTCGGCAGCCGGCCTGCGCGAGCAGTTCCGGTCGCTGGCCAGGACCGCCAGCACCCCCGTGGTCGAGCTCGTCTGCTCCGCACCCGGACGGGTCATCGAGGACCGGCTGCGCTCGCGGGCGAGCCGACCCGACGCGCTGAGCGACGCCGACTGGTCGGTCGGCCGCCGGGTGGCGGCCCTGGCCGAACCCTGGCCCGAGGCGTCGGTGGTGCACACCGGCACGTCCCGCGAGGCGGCCCTCACCCACGCCCTGCACCACCTCGGGACCGGGGCGGCGGACCCCTCGTGAGGGTGGGTGAGGATGCGGCAGGGCGCATGCCACCCGGGACCGACGCCTGCTGCGACGTCACTAGGGACCATGGTCCCTAGTGGGGTGGCCCGGTCCCGGCGACGCTGTCGAGCGGGGCCGGTGCCGCGGTGTGGGGCCGTGGGCGTCGTGGCCGCCCGCTCTCCCGCGAGGGGCGCCGGGGAGAGCGAGGCGGTCAGGGGGTGGCCCGCGCCTCCTGTGGCCCGAGCCACGCGAGGGCCGCCACCACGAGCGCTGCGGTCCCGGTGTCGAGCGTCGGCTGCATCACGGGTGCGAAGGCAGCGGAGTGGTTGACAGGGATGTCCTGTGCGACGCGGCCCGCCTGTTCGGCCGCGCGGTACGCGTCAGGGGCGGTTCCACCGATACCCCAGTAGGAGTAGGGGATCCCCAGTGCCTTCGGGATGTCGCTGAAGTCCTCGCTCGCGCTCTGCAGGGGCAGGGTCCCCGCGCGCGAGCCGAAGTACGCGCTGAACGCGTCGCGCACCCGCGCCGTCGTGTCCTCGTCGTTGGTCGTGGCCGGGAAGCGGTCGAACAGCTCGAAGTCCGGTTCGCGTGGGCTGGCGGAGGCCTGGCACTCGGCGACCACGATGCGGCGGATGGCGTCGAGCACCGTCGTGCGGGTCTGCTCGTCGTAGGTGCGGACGTTCAGCTCCAGGACCGCGCTGTCGCCGATCACGTTGCTCTTGGTGCCGGCATGGATGCTGCCGACGGTCACCACCGCGGTCTCGGTGGGGGCCACCTCGCGGGAGACGACCGTCTGCAGGCGCACGACGACCATGGCTGCCAGCACCACCGGGTCGACGGACGCCTGGGGCATCGACCCGTGGGCGCCGCGCCCGTACACGGTGACCCGCAGGCTGTCGGCTGCGGAGAGCGCCGGCCCCGTCCGCGTGCCGACGGTCCCCGCCGGCATCGGGAGGACGTGCTGGGCGAGGGCGACGTCCACGTCGCCGACCTTCGTCGCGAGGGAGTCCTCGACCATCCGGCGGGCACCGTCACCGAGCTCCTCAGCCGGCTGGAAGAGGGCGACCAGCGTCCCGGCCCACTCGTCGCGGTGCAACGCGAGCAGGGTGGCAGCGCCGAGCAGGCACGTCACGTGGACGTCGTGGCCACAGGCGTGCATCACCGGGACGTGGGTTCCGGTGGCGTCCGTGGCGCTGTCGGTGCTGGCGTAGGGGAGCCCGGTCGCCTCCAGGACGGGGAGCGCGTCCATGTCGGCACGCAGGAGGACCGTCTTCCCCTCGCCGTTGCGCAAGGTCGCGACCACCCCGGTGCCGCCCACGTGCTCGACCACCTCGTACCCGGAGTCGCGCAGCCGGGCGGCCACGGCGCCGGCCGCGCGGTGCTCCTGGTGGGAGAGCTCGGGGTGCTGGTGCAGGTCCCGGTAGAAGTCCTCCTGCCACGGGCGCACCGTGGGCAGGTCGGCGAGCACTGCACCGGCAGGGCGGGTGTCGTTCATGGGTGCCTCCGGGGTGTGGTTTTCGACGGGGATCGGCGGGAGCCTCAGGCGTCGGGGGCCGGCTTCGGGGGGTGGCCGGAACGACGGCGCCGGCCGCCCCTGGACCGCAGGTGTGGATGGCGTCGTACGACGAGGGCCGGCGACCAGGCGTCGGCGGACGGCAGGATCCAGCCGCGCCACCGGGCGGCGAGGCACAACCCCGCGCCGGAGAGCAGGCCCACCACCGAGCCGGCCGTGGGGTGGCCGGTCTCGCTCAACCACACGAGCGCACCGGCCCCGACCAGGGCTGCGGTGGCATACAGGGTGTTGCCGCCCAGGATGCCGGGAACCCTGCGCAGCACGAGGTCCCGCACCGCACCTCCACCGACGGCGGTGACCGTGCCGAGCAGGAGCGCGGGCAGCCAGCCCAGCCCCGCCTCGAGCGTCTTCTGGGCTCCCGCGGTCGCCCAGCAGCCCAGGGCCACGGCATCGACCACCGGCCACAGCCGGTCCCAGGCCCGGCCGCGGACCCGGAGCAGGAAGGTCACCGCGGCGCCGAACAGGGCGGTGAGGAGGTAGGCATGGTCGGTCAGGGCCACCGGTGGCCCGTGCTGCAGCAGGACGTCGCGGATGATCCCGCCGCCCAGCCCCGAGAGCACCGCCAGGGTCGCGAAGCCGATCGGGTCCAGTCGCTCCCGGCGGGCGATCACCCCGCCGAGGAGGGCGTTGCCGAGGACGCCGGTGAGGTCGAGGACGCGGAAGACGTCGCTGACGCTCTCGCTCTGCACCCTGCCAGCATCCACTGCGTACAGGTCCTGCGCGACCCCGCGCGGCACGTGCAGGCGCTCAGGAGTTGAGCGTCGTGGAGGGTGACTGCCCGAACCGGTGCCGGTAGTCGGCCGCGAACCTGCCTGTGTGGCTCAGACCCCACCGGATGGCCACCTCGGTCACCGTGGTGGCGTCCTGCGCGTGGACGAGGTCGTGGTGGGCCCGGTCCAGGCGCACCTCGTGCAGGTACTGGAAGGGGCTGCGCCCCACGTACTCCCGGAACCCCTGCTGCAGCCGGCGCACGCTGACACCGGCGAGCTCAGCCAGCTCGGAGGGGGTCCACGGGCGGGCGGGGTCGTCCTCGATCGCGGCGACGACGCGGCGCACGATCCGGGGTCGGGTGCCGCGGGCTCCCGCGGGCTCCTCCGGCGCGCTGGTGAGCAGCAGCCCGGTCACCAGCAGCTCGCCGAGCTGTCGCTGCATCCGCGGATCGGCCAAGAGTCCCGGCGAGTCGGACGTGGCCCGGTCGAGGGCGCTGGTGATCCAGGCCAGCCAGTCGTGGCCCGTGTCCGAGCGCAGGTCCAGCTGCCTGGGCAGGGGGTGGGGCCGACGGGCCAGGACCCGCTCGTACTCCCGCCGCAGGAACTCCTCGTCGACCCGGAACCCGACCAGGGTGCAGGACGGGTCCCACGACGGGAGCTTCATCGGGGTGTCCGGCGGGCAGACGGTCGCGCGCTCGGCGTCGGACACCACCGTGGTCCCGGCGATGCGGTGCTCGAGCCGCCCGGACTCGGCGATGTTGACCGCCCAGGCGCCCGGGTGGTCGGTCTGCACCCGCACGGTCGCGCCGAGCGACATCCGGGTGACCCGGCACGGCCCGAGGTCGACGACCCCCACCTCGGACAGGCCGGCCGGGCCCCGCGACAGGGGGCGCATGGAGTGCGGGAAGTACGCCTGGGCAACGGCGTCGTGGACGCCCTCCCAGTCGTCGAACGTGGGAGCCGAGGTGAGGACGTGGCTCAACGGGGACCTCCTCGTCCCATGGTCGTGCGCCATTGTCGCCGAGCGGGGGGACCGGGCTCAACAGCCGTCCGCGACCGCATCCCCCGACGGCACCGGGTCGCTGCGCCCAGCGGATGGGGGCTGCGTCCAGCGGATCGCGCCGCGGCGCGGACGCGCCTAACGTCCGCAGCCTCGACGGCGAGAGGAGGTCACCGTGGGCGCATCAGCCCAGGAAGTCGCCCACCAGGCGCGTGAACTCCTCGGCGTGCTCGATCTGCACCCAGTGGCCGCAGCGGCCGAAGACGTGCAGCTGGGCGTCGTCGATGAGCTCGAGCAGCCGCAGCGAGTTCGACAGGGGGATCACCTGGTCGTCCCGGCCGTGCACCACCAGGGTCGGCACGGCGATCCCACGGATGAGCCCCTCGTCGACCGTCATCGCGTCGACGCTGCGCTGGCGGGGCGCGGGGAACATCGAGCTGAAGGCTTCCTGGACCCCGGGCCGGGTGGCGGCCTCCAGGCGCGAGCGGGCCAGGTCGTCGGTGAGCAGGGAGCGGTCGTGGGCGAACACACCCATGAGGTCGCGCATCGCGTCGAGCGACGGCTCGAAACCCCAGACGGCGTCCAGCCCCGGGGTGATCTCGAACGGCACCCCGACGCTGCCCATGAGCACCAGCTTGTCGACCCGCTCGGGGGCCCGGGTGGCCATGCTCAGTGCCAGCGCGCCACCGAAGCTGTTTCCCACCAGCGAGACCCGATCGAGGCCGAGCGCGTCGAGGAAGCCGAGCAGGTGGTCGGTCCAGGCCTGCATGCCGTATGCGACGCCGTCGGGGCGCTCGGTGTAGCCGAAGCCGAGGACGTCCGGGGCGATGACCCGGTGGTGCCTGGCCAGCTCGGGCATCGTGAGGCGCCAGTTCGCCCAGGCGGTCACCCCGGGCCCCGAGCCGTGGACGAGGACGACGGGCGAGCCCTCGCCGACGTCGTGGTAGTTGGTCGCAATGCCGTCGACGTCGACGGTCAGGGCGATCTCGGGGCTGGTCCGGGTGGTCACGGCGCTCACGGTGTCTCCTCCAGGGCGGGTCGCGGTCGGCGGGCGAGTTTCGGTCGGCACGCGGCGTTCGCGACCAGTGAGCCACGACCCCGCGCCGGACGGCCGGCGCGTTCCGGCGTGAGGAACGGCGGTGGTCGCAGCCGTGGACCGGCGCGACTCTCGTTGACGAGCGGCACCCGCCTCTCACCACTGAACGCAAGGGAGCGGCAGTGCCGACCGTGACGATCCACCCCACGGGCGAGGTGATCTACCTCCAGCCCGGCCAGACGGTGCTCAGCGGCCTCTACCAGGCGGGGTTCGCCTACACCGTGGGGTGCCGCCGCGGCGGGTGCGCGATCTGCAAGGTCGACTGCCGTGCGGGCGACTTCGCCTACTGCCGTCCCGTGTCCGACACCGTCATCTCCGACGCCGAGCAGGCAGACGGCACCTGCCTGACCTGCCGAGCCGTCCCCGAGGGCGACATCACCATCGAGCTGCGCGGCGAGGACGTCCGTCTCGTCAACCGGTTCCTCCACCAGATCAACGACAAGGCCCGGCAGCGCGCCGAGGCGCACGCCGCCGCGAACAGCGCGGCCGGCACCCCCGAGAAGGAGCAGTCATGGGAGTCATGAGGTTGGGCTACGCCCACATCCGCGTCACGGACCTGGCCGAGGCCAAGGACCACTACGCCAACACGATGGGCCTGTACGAGACCCACGCCGAGGGCAACAAGGTCTACTACAAGGCCTGGGACGAGTGGGACCACCACTCGGTCGTCCTCGAGGAGGGCGGCGTCGGCGTCGTCAAGTACGGCTGGAAGGTCCAGCACTCCACCGACCTCGACGACATCGAGGCCAAGGCGACCGCGTTCGGCGTCACGGTCGATAGGATGAGCAAGGGCGACAACCCGGAGATCGGTGACGGCATCCGGTTCACGACCCCCTCGGACCACGTCTTCGAGGTCTACCACGAGGCCACCCTGGTCGGCACCGAGGTCGGCGTGCACAACCCCGACGCGTTCCCCCGCCGCCTGGTGGGCGTGGGCGTGCCTGCCCTGGACCACTCGCTCATCACCGCCGAGGACCCGGGCCAGATGGACCGCTTTCTCTCGGAGGTGTTCGGGTTCTACGCGACCGAGCGGGTGCAGACCAGCCTCGACGACGACGCCGACATCATCGCCACGTGGATGACGAGCAGCAACCAGATCCACCAGCTCGCGGTCCTCTCCGGACCGCAGGGCAAGCTGCACCACTTCGCGTTCCGCCTGAACGACTGGAACGAGGTCGGCCGTGCCGCCGACCTGTTCTCCATGGATGACGTCCCGATCGACGTCGGCCCGACCCGCCACGGCATCACGCGCGGGCAGACCGTCTACTTCTTCGACCCCTCGGGCAACCGCAACGAGGTCTTCTCCGGCGGCTACCTCGCCTACCCGGACCGGCCGACGAACGTGTGGACCCCCGAGGCACTCGGCAAGGGTGTGTTCTACCACTCGCGCGAGCTCAACGACGCCTTCACGTCGGTCCTGACCTGACGAGCCGGGGAGCCGAACCATGTTGCTGCGCAACGAGCTCACCCTCACCTACGACGGTGCGCGCCTCGCTCTCGACGCCGCGGTGCGCCGGGCCCAGGCCCTGGGCGTCGCGGTGAACGTGGCCGTCGCCGACACCGGTGGTGGGCTGCTGGCCTTTGCCCGGATGGACGGGGCGTTCGCCGGGTCCGGGGCCATCGCCCAGGACAAGGCGTGGACCGTGGCCGGCTTCGGCGGGGTCGCCACCGACGACTTCTACGACGCCATCGCGGGTGAGGACCCCGTCCGCGAGGGCATCGGCCAGCGCGGGCGGGTCGCGGCCTTCGGCGGGGGGGTCCCGATCGTCCTCGGCGGGGGTGCCGTCGGTGCCGTCGGCGTCTCGGGCGGGTCCGCCGCCCAGGACAAGGACATCGCCTCCACCGGCGCCGCTGCGGTGGTCGCCGGCGTCACCGGGGTGAGCCCCACCTTCTTCTGCCACCGCGACGTCACCGAGAGGACGCACCATGACCCCGTTCATGCAGCGAGTAGCTGAGCTCGTCGGCACCCCCGAGGACGACCTCGTGGCCCTGGGCGCGATGTCGCCCCCACCGGTGACCCGGCTCAGCCGGCGCATCGCCACGGGCACCGGCGCCGACCGGCAGGTGATGATCCGCTCGCTCGCCGAGCAGCTCGTCAGCGAGGCCAACGCGGTCCTCGGCGCGGCCGACGACCGGCTGGAGCTCGTCGACGAGACCCTGCCGACCGAGCTCGCCTTCCGGGTCGTCCACCGCGGCCGCGCGGCCCGCGTCTCGACGACGTTCGAGGACGGCACGGCGTACGGCCGGCTGGTCGGCGACGGCATCGAGTCCGAGGAGCCCGTCGAGCTCGAGGACGCCGACGCCCTGCCCGACCTGCTGGTCCGCCTGCTCGTCGAGTCGGGTGTCACCCACCACCACGTCGCCTGAGGAGGCACGCCATGCAGTATGAGCTCCGCACGCAGGTCATCGAACCGCAACGCAAGACCTTCACCCACCTGGTGAAGCGCTACGGCGACCGCCCCGCCTCCCGCTACGAGGAGGGGACGATCGACGTCCAGGCCAAGGAGAACTTCCACTACCGACCGCTGTGGGACCCGCAGCACGAGCTCTACGACGAGACGCTCAGTGCCTTCCGGCTCACCGACCCGTACTCGTTCACCGACCCACGGCAGTACTACTACGCGCCGTACGTCAGCTCGCGGGCCGCCATGGCGGAGGCGATGGCGGCGACGCTGGACTACCTCGACTCCCGCGACCTGCTGTCGCGGCTCCCCGAGGGGTGGGCCACGCTCGTCGGCGAGCTGCTCGTGCCGTTGCGGCACTATGAGTCGGGCGCGCAGATGGTGTGCAGCGACGTCACGCGTTTCGGGTTCGGCACGACGATCACCCAGTGCGCCGGCTACGCCGCGTTCGACCGCATCGGCAACGCCCAGTCGTTGAGCCGCCTGGGCATCGCCCTGGGCGGTGGGACGGCAGAGCTGCTCACCCAGGCGAAGACCCGGTGGGTCGAGGACGCACCACTGCAGGGCCTGCGCCGCTTCGTCGAGGAGCTCTTCCTCGAGAAGGACTGGGGCCGTGCGCTCGTCCGACTCGACGTCACCGACCGCCTCGTCTACGCGCTCTTCCACGGCCACCTCGACGACGCCGCCATCGAGTCCGGGGCCGGGGCGTACAGCCTCGTGGCCCAGCACTTCGCCACGTGGTTCAAGGACCAGCGCAAGTGGCTCGACGGCCTCTACAAGGCTTGGGCTGCAGACCCGGCGACCGGGTCGGCCAACGCGGCCCTGCTCGCGAGCACCACGACCGAGGCCCTCGAGGAGGCGCTGCGCGCCGTCCGCCCGGTCGCCCTGCGCGTCGACGAGCTCGTCGCCTCCGGTGCGGTCGCCGCGCTCGAGGCCACCGCCGACGGCATCCGCGAAGCCGTCCGCGCCGCCGGCCCCGACACGGCCACGGCCCCCACGGCCCCCACGGCCTGACCAGGAGGAGACGACATGACCGCCACACCCGCCGCCACCCGCACCGTGGGCGTCGACATCCAGGAGAGCGAGGCGAACCGCTCCGTCGTCGAGGCCATCGAGGCGACGAACGACGGCTGCACCGTCAAGCACATGCCCGGCCTCGTCCGGATCTCCGCGCCGGGCCGACTGGTCGTCACCCGGGAGGCGGTCGAGGAGCGCCTCGGCCGCGAGTGGGAGACGCACGAGTTCCAGCTGGCCATCGTCAGCTACTTCGGGCACATCAAGGAATGGGATGACGACGAGATCGTCATCGCCTGGGACCACTGACTCACCCCACGAAGTTCTCCGCTCGTCCCTCGCTCCGATACTTCGCGGGGGCCCCGATGTCGCAGATAGGAAGTCCGCAATGACCATCGCCCCCAAGGCCCCCCGCAAGCTGACCATGAAGCAGCGCTACGAGGCGCTGACCCGGGACCTCGACTGGGAGCCGAGCTACGTCGACAAGCGCGACGTGTTCCCCCACACCGAGTTCGAGGGCATCAAGATCCACGACTGGGGCAAGTGGGAGGACCCCTTCCGCCTCACCGTCGACGCCTACGCGAAGTACCAGGCCGAGAAGGACAAGCGCCTCTACGCCGTGCTCGACGGGTTCGCCCAGAGCCAGGGGCACCTCAGCCTCACCGACGCGTCGTACCTCAACGCGATGAAGGTGTTCCTCCAGGGCGTCACGCCGCTGGAGTACACGGCGCACCGGAACTTCGCCTACCTGGCCCGGCACCTCAACGGCCCGGGACCGCGCTTCGCCGCCCTCTGCCAGTCGATCGACGAGCTGCGCCACACGCAGACCGAGATCCACACGCTCAGCAACTACAACAAGTACTACGGCGGCTTCCACAACTACCTCGAGCAGCACGACCGGGTCTGGTACCTCTCGGTGCCGAAGTCGTTCTTCGACGACGCGCTGTCCGCCGGGCCGTTCGAGTTCCTCATCGCCATCGGGTTCTCCTTCGAGTACCTCCTGACCAACCTGCTGTTCGTGCCGTTCATGTCAGGCGCGTCGTTCAACGGCGACCTGCCGACGATGACCTTCGGCTTCTCGGCGCAGTCCGACGAGTCGCGCCACATGACCCTCGGGCTCGAGGCGATCAAGTTCATCCTCGAGCAGGACGAGGGCAACGTCCCGATCGTCCAGGCGTGGATCGACAAGTGGTTCTGGCGCGGGTACCGCGTCACGGCGCTGGTCGCGCAGATGCTCGACTACATGTTGCCGCGCAAGGTGATGAGCTGGAAGGAGTCCTTCGAGCTGTACTTCGAGGAGCAGATGCTCGGGGGCCTGTTCGCCGACCTCGCCTTCTACGGCATCACGCCGCCGAAGCACGTCGACGACGCCATCGCCGAGAAGGAGACCCTGTCACACCAGGTGTACTGGACCCTCTACCAGTTCTCGCACGCGGCGGCCTTCACGACCTCGGTCCCCGACGCCGAGCACCAGCAGTGGCTGCGGGACAACTACCCCGACACCTTCGAGCAGCTCTACCAGCCGCTGTGGGCCAAGGAGGAGAAGAACATCGAGGCCGGTGGCCGGCACTTCTGGCGCGGCCTGCCCCAGCTCTGCCAGGTCTGCCAGGTGCCGATGCTCTTCACCGAGCCGGGCGACCCGACGACGATCTGCCAGCGCGAGTCGGTGTACGACGGCGAGACGTTCCAGACCTGCTCGAACGGCTGCCAGTGGATCTTCGAGCGCGAGCCGGAGAAGTACGTCCAGGCGTGGCTGCCCGTGCACCAGATCTACCAGGGGAGCTGCGGCGGGCCGACCCTGCCGGACGTCCTGCAGTGGTACGGCCTCGAGGAGGGTGACAGCGGCGAGTACAAGGGCTCCGTCGACGAGAAGAACTGGAACACCTGGCACGACGACCACGCACCGACCGGAACGGAGGGCTGAAGGATGACCGTCAAGAGCATCGGCGCGTACGAGTTCCCGTCGCGCTCACGCCAGGAGCTGTACGGGGACGACCAGCTCGTCCACGTGTGGTTCACCGACACCCTGTGGTTCGCCGCCGCTGCCTGCTTCCGGGCGCCGAGGGCGATGACCTGGGCCGACTTCTGGAATGGCGTCGTGGTCCCCTTCGCCGAGGAGGACCCCGACTTCGACGCGGCCGCCCCGCGGGTGTGGACCCTGCACGGCGCGCAGTTCCAGCCGCGCGACGACCAGACGCTCGCCGAGCTGGGCGTGGGGCACAAGGACGTCATCGGCACGCGTGTGGCGGCCTGAAGCGGACCACCCGGAGGAGAGACATGGACACCCACACCATCACCGTCGAGCCCCTCGGCCGCGAGGTCGAGTGCCGCGAGGACCAGACGATCCTCGACGCCTGCCTGCGCAGCGGGGTCTGGCTCCCGCACAGCTGCACCCACGGCACCTGCGCGACCTGCAAGGCCGAGGTGCTCGACGGTGAGGTGGACCACGGGGCGGCCAGCTCGTTCGCGCTGATGGACTACGAGCGCGACGAGGGCAAGGTCCTCCCGTGCGTCGCCTGCCCGCGGTCGGACGTCGTGATCGAGGCCGACGTCGACGTCGACGACTCCGTGGAGGTCTTCCCGGTCGAGGACTACACGGGCACCGTCGTCGAGCTCGAGGAGATCGCGCTCCAGACGCGACGGCTCGTCATCAAGCTCGACCGTGAGATCGGTTTCAACGCAGGGCAGTACCTCAAGTTCCAGGTGCCGGCGCGGGACGGGATGCCGGCGGTGGACCGCACCTGGTCCATCGCCTCGCCACCCAGCGAGTCGCGGAGGCTGGAGTTCCACATCCGCAACGTCGAGGGCGGCCGGGGGACCGACGGCTGGGTCTTCGGCGGCCTCATGGTGGGCGACCGCGTCTCGGTGTCGGGACCCTACGGCCGCTTCGTGCTCCGCACGGGGGACGACCGGCACGCCATCCTGGTGGGTGGCGGGACAGGGCTCGCGCCCTTGAAGTCGATGCTGCGCCACGCGCTCGAGGACGACGCGTACGAGGGGCGGCTGACCCTGTACCAGGGAGCCCGCACGCGGGAGTGGCTCTACGACGTGGAGTACTTCCGTGGGCTCGCCGCGCGGTACCCCGACCGGTTCACCTACCGGCCGTGCCTCTCTGACGAGGCTCCCGAGGACTGCGGCGCCGACGCCGCTGACTACGGCTTCGGCCTCGTCACCGACGTGATCGCCGCCGACCACGCCAGCCTCAGCGGGAGCGCCGGCTACCTGTGCGGCCCACCGCCGATGGTCGACGCGGCGCTGAAGACCCTCATGGGCAGACGGCTCTTCCCGCGGGACATCCACCGGGAGGACTTCTTCAACGAGGGCGACAAGGCGACGGGGGGTGTGCGGTCGCCGCTCATCAAGCGCTAGAGGCCCGAGGCGCGCAGGGTCCGGCTGAGGGTGAAGGCGGCGGTCCGCACGGCGGGCCCGAGGGTGACCGGGTCGATCGACCCGGTCACGCCGGTCACCGACAGCCCTGCGCGGATCTTGTGGTCGGCGCCGAAGACCGGTGCCGCCACGCAGGAGATGCCCAGGTGCGACTCCTCGAGGTCGAGCGCCATCCCCACCGAGCGGATCTTGCGCAGCTCACGGGTGAGGCCTCCGGGCGTCGCGATGGTCCGCGGCGTCATCCGGGGGAGCCCGGCGTCCACCCGGGCGCGGACCGTGGCGGCAGGGCTGTAGGCCAGCAGGACCTTGCCGACACCGGTGGCGTGCGCCGGCAACCGGCCACCGGTGCGGGAGGCGATGTCGTGCCGCCCCGTGCCGAGGATCTCGACGTAGACGACGTCCACCCCGTCGAGGACCGCGAGGTGGATGCGCTGGCGGGTGGCCTCACGCAGGTCCTCCATCACCGGGAGGGCCGCATCGGACAGCGACCGGTGCACCGGGACGAGCTCGCCCCGTTCGAAGAACCACATGCCGAGCCGGTAGCCGTCCACCGTGGCGTCGTCCGGGCGCTCGAGGACGCGCAGCGACACCAGCTCGCTCGCGATGCGGTGCACGGTCGACTTCGGCAGTCCCGTACGGCGCGCGAGGTCGGCGAGCCCCAGGACGGGGTGGCTGTCGTCGAACGCCTCGAGGACCGCGGTCGCACGGGCGAGGAGGCTGACCGGCGGACCGTTCCGCTCAGTGGAACGCATTCGTTGATCGAAGCACGCGGGGGCAGGCATTGTCAGCCCATCACCGGAAGGGCAAAGGAGCCAGGCCATGACAACCCTCGCGCAGGAGCAGGTGTGGTGCTCCAGCACCCCGAAGCGGAGCCACGGCGACGACACGGCAGGGGTCAAGTCGGTCGGCAGCGCCCTCGACGTGCTCGAGTGCTTCGCCACGGACGGCGAGCTGGGGGTCTCCGACATCGCACGACGGCTCGGGGTCGCGAAGTCCACGGCCCACCGGTTGCTCCAGACGCTGACGAGCCGCGGGTTCGTCGAGCAGCGCCCGGACACCGGGCTGTACCGCCTGGGCATCCACCTCTACGAGCTGGGCGAGCTGGCCCTGGCCCGCAACGCCCTTCGCCACCACGCCCTCCCGCACCTGCGCCAGGTCGTCGCAACCACCGGCCTCACGACGAACCTGTCGGTCAGCGACGGCCCGGACATCGTCTTCATCGAGCGCATCGAGAACAGTGACGGCGTGCGGATGCTCGGCAACTTCGGGCGCCGGCTGCCCGCGCACACCACGAGCAGCGGCAAGGCGATCGCGGCCTTCGACCCCGCAGCCGACCTGGCGCGCCGTCGTGCCGGCTTCCCGCCCCGCGTGAGCCGGACCGTCCGGACTGAGGCGGACTGGGTGCGCTGCCTCGAGGGCGTGCGACGGGTCGGCTTCGCCTCGTCGACGAGCGAGTCGTTCGACGGTGCGTCCTCGGTGGCGGTGCCCGTCGTCGTCCACCGGCGCGCCGTCGCCGCCATCTCGGTGTTCGGGCCCACCGAGGTCATCGCCCCCCGCGTCGACCGCCTGGTGCCGGTGCTCACCGCCGCCGCCCGGCGGATCTCCCTCGCCCACGCAGGCTGACCAGCGGGTCCCGTTCCCGGGAGCGGAACGGGGGCGGCGCGCGGGGCCGCGGGTCCGTACCGTCGACAGTGTCGGCGGGACGAGCCGCCCGACCGCAGCACCGCACCGAGGAAGGTCAGCCACGTGGACGATCTCACCCGCGCCGCCGCCGCCGAGCAGCTCCTCGCTGCCTACGCCACGCGCACGCCCGTCGAGCCGCTGACGGCCACGTACGAGGACATGACCCTCGAGGACGCCTACGCCATCCAGCTGCTGCAGGTCGAGCGCCGTCGGGACGAGGGCCGGGTCGTCCGGGGTCACAAGGTGGGCCTGACGAGCGTCGCGATGCAGAAGCTCCTCGGGGTGACCGAGCCCGACTACGGCCACCTGCTCGACGACTTCTTCCACCTCGAGCACGCTCCGGTCCCGGTCAGCTCCTTCCTCCAGCCACGGGTGGAGCCGGAGGTCGCCTTCGTCCTCAAGCGACCGCTCAAGGGCCCGGGCGTCACGGTCCACGAGGCGTTGCGGGCTGTCGACTTCGTCCTGCCCGCCCTGGAGATCGTCGACAGCCGCATCCGCGACTGGAGGATCGGGCTCCTGGACACCATCGCCGACAACGCGAGCAGCGGGGCGGTCGTCCTGGGCTCGACACCGACCGACGTGGGCGCGGTCGACCTGCGCCTCGCCGGCGCGACCTTCCACCGCAACGGCCAGGTCGTGGGCACCGGCGCCGGTGGCGCCGTCCTCGGCTCGCCCGTCAACTCCCTCGTCTGGCTCGCCAACACAGTCGGAGCCCGCGGGATCACGCTCGAGGAGGGCGACGTCGTCCTGCCGGGTGCCGTGTGCGCCATGGTGCCGGTCGCCGCCGGCGACACCTTCACCGCGACGTTCGCCGGGCTCGGCAGCGTCACCGCCCGATTCGCCTGACCCACACCCAGAACCCCCGATCAACGGAGGAGCGACATGTCCACCCCGACGTCCACCCCGACCCGGACCACGGGCACCGCCGCCATCGTCGGCCCGGGCAACATCGGCACCGACCTGATGTTCAAGCTCCTGCGGCGCAGCGACGTGCTCGAGCCGCGCTACATGGTCGGGGTCGACCCGGCCTCCGACGGCCTCAGGCGCGCCCGATCGGTCGGACTCCGGGCGAGCCACGAGGGCGTCGACTGGCTGCTGGCCCAGGACGACCTGCCCGACGTCGTCTTCGAGTGCACCTCGGCCAAGGCCCACGAGGCCAACGCTCCCCGGTACGCCGAGGCGGGCATCCTGGCCGTCGACCTCACGCCCGCTGCCGTCGGGCCGTACCTCTGCCCGCCGGTCAACCTCGACTTCAACCTCGACGCGATGAACGTCAACATGATCACCTGCGGGGGACAGGCCACGACCCCGATGGTCAAGGCGGTCTCCTCCGTCGTGTCCGTGCCCTACGCGGAGATCGTCGCGTCGATCTCCAGCCGGTCGGCCGGTCCGGGGACGCGTGCCAACATCGACGAGTTCACCGAGACCACGTCCGAGGCACTCCAGGTGGTCGGCGGTGCCGAGCGAGGCAAGGCCATCATCATCCTCAACCCCGTCGAGCCGCCCCTCATGATGCGCAACTCGGTCTTCTGCGCCATACCCGCGGAGGCGGGGGAGCCCGGCGCGCTGCAGGACCGCATCCTCGAGTCCATCCACGAGATGGTCGCCCGGGTGCAGGACTACGTGCCCGGCTACCACCTCCGCGCCGACCCGCAGTTCGACCCGGCCCGCGACCTGTGGCGGGGTATGGCGCGGGTGTTCGTCCCCATCGAGGTCAAGGGACGCGGCGACTACCTGCCCGACTACGCCGGCAACCTCGACATCATCACGGCGGCCGCAGCCCGCGTGGGCGACATCATGGTCGCCCACCGCCTGGGGGTCGCCTCCACCTGGAAGTCCTCGAGCGAGCTCGGCGACGTCCCCGACCCGCTGGTCGGCGCAGGCGCCGGCGCACAGCAGGCAGGAGCCTGATCCCCATGGGAGACATGACCATCCGCCCCGAGGACGCGCCCGTCGTCACGAGCGAGGTGACCGAGTCCGAGGTCCTCGCCCACACCCCCAGCGGTGGCGGTCAGCGTGACCTGCGCATCACCGACTCGACCCTGCGCGACGGCTCCCACGCCATGCAGCACCAGTTCACCGAGGAGCAGGTGCGCGGCGTGGTGCACGCCCTCGACCACGCCGGCGTGGAGGTCATCGAGGTGTCGCACGGTGACGGGCTCGGGGGCTCGAGCTTCAACTACGGCTTCTCCGCGGTCGACGAGATGAAGCTGATCGCCGCGGCCGTCGACGAGGCCACCCGGGCGAAGATCGCGGTGCTGATGCTCCCGGGGCTGGGTACGGTGCACCACCTCAAGCAGGCGCACGCGGCCGGGGCCTCGGTCGCCCGGATCGCCACGCACTGCACCGAGGCCGACGTCTCGGTCCAGCACTTCGGCGCGGCCCGGGCCCTCGGCATGGAGACGGTCGGCTTCCTCATGCTGAGCCACAAGGCCACGCCCGAGAAGCTCGCCCAGCAGGCGCGGACCATGGTCGATGCCGGTGCCCAGTGCGTCTACGTCGTCGACTCCGCGGGCGCCCTCGTGCTCTCGGACGCACAGCAGCGGATCACCGCCGTCATCGACGAGATCGGCGCCGAGGCGCAGGTGGGCTTCCACGGCCACCAGAACCTCAGCCTCGGCATCGCCAACTCCGTCCTCGCCCACCAGGCAGGGGCCCTGCAGATCGACGGGGCGCTGTGCGCGCTCGGCGCCGGCGCGGGCAACAGCCCCACGGAGGTGCTGGCGGCGACGTTCGAGCGCCTCGGGGTCCGCACCGGCATCGATCTGGGGGAGGTGCTCTCGGCGGCCGAGGACGTCGTCCGGCCGTTCATCCCGCGCCTGCCGTGGATGGACCGGGCGTCCATCACCCAGGGCTACGCGGGGGTCTACAGCTCGTTCCTGCTGCACGCCGAGCGTGCCGCCGAGCGGTACGACGTGCCGGCGCACGCCATCCTGCAGAAGGTGGGGGAGCACGGGTACGTCGGCGGCCAGGAGGACATGATCATCGACATCGCCCTCCAGCTCGCCGAGGAGCGGGCCCAGCTCGTCGAGCTCGGGGACCTCGCAGGGGCGGGGGTCCGCTGATGTCCGCGCAGCCCGGCACCGCACCGGCAGGCAGCTGGGACGTCGAGTCCGTCGCCGCCGAGCTCCTGCGGTGCGAGGACGAGCGTCGCGAGCGGCCCCCCTTCACCGACGAGTGGCCGGGGCTCGACCTCGACACCGGCTACGAGGTCCAGGACCTGAACCTCGCCAAGCGGCTCGCGCGCGGGGAGAAGCTCGTGGGCGTCAAGCTCGGCCTGACCAGCCGCGCCAAGCAGCAGCGGATGGGGGTCCACTTCCCGTTCGTGGCCTGGCTCACCGACGCGATGGTGCTTCCGGTCGGCGACCCGGTCCCGCAGTCGCGCCTGATCCACCCGCGGATAGAGCCCGAGATCGTCTTCGTCATGGGGGAGCGCCTCGAGGGCCCCGGCGTCACCTGCGCGCAGGCCATGTCCGCGGTCGAGTCGGTGTGGGGCGGCGCCGAGGTCATCGACAGCCGCTACCAGGACTTCCGGTTCACCGCCGGTGACGTCGCCGCCGACAACGCCTCGTCGGGGGCCTTCGTCACGGGACCGGTCGGGCTGCCCCCGGCCGAGCTGGACCTCGCCCTGGAGGCCGTCCTCGTCGAGGTCGGCGGCGTGGTCGTCGACTCGGCCACGGGTGCGGCCGTGCAGGGACACCCCGGGGAGGCGCTCGCCCTCGCCGCCAACGACCTCGCCCGACGGGGCCACGCCATCGAGGCGGGGTGGATCGTCCTCACCGGCGGCATGACCGATGCGGTCTTCGCGCCACCCGGGTCGAGCACCGCGTGCCACTTCACCCACCTCGGGTCGGTCTTCCTCAACGGTGGGGAGGGCTGAGGACCGTGCCACTCGTCGAGGTGACCATGGTGGAGGGCCGCACGCCCGAGCAGGTGCGCGCCCTCGTCTCCGCACTGACCCGGGCCGTCGTCGAGACCGTCGACGCGCCGCTCGAGAACGTCAGGGTCGTCGTCCGCGAGGTGCCGGCGACCCACTGGGCGGCAGGCGACGTCACCATCGCCGAGCGCCGTGCCGCCTCGGCCCATGACACCTCACCGGACCTCGGGAAGGAGGCGCCATGAGTGACATCCAGTTCTTCGGCCACATCATCGACGGCGAGGAGGTGGAGTCCCTCGACGGGGCTCGCTTCGACGTCTGGAACCCGTGGACTCAGGAGGTCTTCGCGCAGGCGGCGGAGGCGGGTGCCGCCGACGCGGCACGCGCGGTGGAGAGCTCGCGCCGGGCGTTCGACGAGGGCCCGTGGCCGCGGATGGGCCGCGCCGAGCGCGCCGCCGCGATCCACCGGCTCGCCGACCTGATGGAGGAGCGCGCCGACGACCTGGCGTGCCTCGACTCCACCAACATGGGCAAGCCGTTCGCCCAGGCGAAGCACGACGTCGGTCGGTCCGTGTGGAACTTCCGCTTCTTCGCCGACCACCAGCGCGACCACGTCGGGGAGGTGTACCCGATGGACTCGGGCCACCACTCCTACAGCGAGTTCGGCCCCGCGGGTGTCGTGGCAGCCATCTCGCCGTGGAACTTCCCGCTCATGATGGCCACCTGGAAGATCGCCCCCGCGATCGCCTGGGGCAACACCTGCATCATCAAGCCGAGCGAGGACACCCCCGCGTCGGTCACCCTGTTGGGTCGCCTCGCCATCGAAGCAGGCTTCCCCCCGGGCGTCCTCAACGTCCTCAACGGCCACGGCGCGCCTGCTGGTGCAGCACTCACCGCCGACGAGCGCGTCGACCGGGTGACCTTCACGGGGTCGTCGACCACCGGCAAGGCGGTCATGGCCTCCGCCGCGACCCACCTCGCGCCGGTCTCGCTGGAGCTCGGCGGGAAGGGCGCGAACCTCGTCTTCGACGACGCCGACCTCGACAACGCCGTGCACTGGGCCGTGGAGGCGATCTTCCGCAACTCCGGCCAGATCTGCCTCGCGGGGTCGCGGCTGTTCGTGCAGTCCGGTGTGTACGACGAGTTCATGGACCGCTTCAGGGCAGCAGCCGAGGCCCTCGTCATCGGCGATCCCTTCGACCCCGCCACGAGGTTCTCGGTCCTCGCCAGCAGGCGCCACTTCGAGAAGGTGCGCGGCTACGTCGAGTCCGTGGAGGAGCAGGGCGGCAAGGTCCTCACCGGCGGGGTCGACGAGGACGGCGCCTGGCTCGTGCGGCCGACCATCGTCACCGACCTGCCGCTGACGGCCCCTCAGTACTGCGAGGAGATCTTCGGCCCGGTGTGCGTGGTCAACCGCTTCGAGACCGAGGACGACGTCGTCGCCCTGGCCAACGACACGCGTTACGGCCTCAACGCGATGGTCTTCACCGAGAACCTGTCCCGGGCGCACCGCGTCTCGTCGAGGCTTCGGGCCGGCACGGTCTGGGTCAACTGCTTCTTCATCCGCGACCTGCGCACGCCCTTCGGCGGCGTCGGTGACTCGGGGGTCGGGCGCGAGGGGGGCAACTTCTCGCGCGAGTTCTTCACCGAGCCCAAGGCCGTCGTCATGCAGATCGACCGCGGCTGAGAGCCCTCGACCGCACACACGCGAAGACCCCCTCCGGAACCCGGAGGGGGTCTTCGCGTGTGTCCGCCGTCAGGCCGTCCTGCTCCCGGAGGCGAAGGAGTGGGCCTCGGTGACGACCGCGGTCAAGGTCTCGAGCTCGTCCTCGGTCCGGGGGCCGAACAGCATGACGAACCCGGCCGCCAGGCGGGTGCCCGCCCACGGGTGCGGGACGCCCCAGCCGTGGGCGACGAGGTCCGCGGCGTACGCCGCCGGGAGGGCCAGGTGGAGCGAGCCGTCGTGGGCCGGGTGGAGGTGGGCGAACTCGCGCACGCCCGGTACGAGGTAGCACTCGTCGGGGCCCGTGCCGCCCGGCAGCGTGAAGGCGCGCGCGCCGGGGACGGAGATCTGGGACGGGCCGCCCTGCACGCCGGTGAGGGCGCTGACGCGCTCGAACAGTCTCTCCTGCAACGGCTCCGGCGCGTTCTGCGACTGTTGCTGCTGCGGGATGTCCCAGTGGACCTCGGGCGACGGACCGGCCCGGTGGGGGAGCCGGCCGCCCTCGATGCCGTGCCAGACCACGTCCCGCTGCGGACCCACCGGAGCGGCTCCCTCGACGGAGACGTGGGTGAGGCGTTCGGCGGCCCACGCCGCCAGCCGGCGCACGGTGGCCTGCGTGAGTCCGTGGCCGCTGGCGTCGCGTCGTCCGACGGTGGGTGCCCCGGACTCGGTGTGCAGCCAGGCCCAGGTCCGGTCGAGGAGCTCGCGCGGGATGACGTGGTCGGACTCGCCCTGGGCCACGAACACCGGCAGGTTGGCCAGCCGGCTGCGGTCGAGCGGGACGCCGGCGTCGAAGGGCAGCGTGCCGTAGAGGATCGCGGCGCCCGCGAACCGCGACGGGTCCGCGAGCACGAGCCCGCCGGCGAAGGCGGCGCCGCCGCTGAAGCCGATGAGCACGACGGGTCGGCCGGCGGGGGCGACCGAGTCCAGCCACGCCCGGAACCAGGCCATGGTGGCCTCGAGGGAGGAGGCCACGGGACGGCCGATGCCGCGGTTGGCGAACCACGCGAACCCGCCACCCTCGGCGATCGGCGCCCGCACGGCGGCGTACTCGACGCCCTGCGGCAGGTGGGGGGCGAGTCCGAGGATCTCCTGCTCGGTGGACCCACGTCCGTGGAGCAGGACGACCAGGGGAGCATTCGGGTCACCGGCGCCGTGGGTCGCGACGACCGGGGCGGCGAAGGTGGCCGTGCCCGTGGCGGTGGTCATCGTGCGTCCAGCGGCACGAGCTCGGCGGCGGTGCGGACACCCGCCCAGCGCGTCGCCTCGGCGCCGAGGTCGAGGCGCTCGACCGGTGCGGAGTGCTCGAACTCGCCCCACGACTCGCGCGGCAGCATCCACATGACCTCGAACTCGTTGCCGTCGGGGTCCTGGCCGTAGATGCTCTTGGTGGCGCCGTGGCTCGACTCGCCCCCGAGGGCGCCGAGGCGCAGCAGGGTGCTGCGGGCCTCGACCAGCTCGTCGATGGTGTCCACCTGCCAGGCGAGGTGGTAGAGCCCGAGGGCGCCACGGGGGCGCGGCGGCTGGGCGCCGACCCCGAAGAGGCCGAGGTCGTGGTGGTTGCCCGAGCGGGGCAGTCGCAGGAACGCGGCCTGGGCACGGGGCTCCCGCGCCACGACCTCCATCCCGAAGGCCTGCTGGTAGAACTCCAGGCTGCGGTCGAGGTCGCTGACGAAGAGCACGGCGTGGTTGAGGCGCACGGCGTTGACGGTCATGGTGCGGAATCCGTTCTGCTGGTGGGGATCTGGGTCAGGCGATGACGCCGAAGCCGCCGGTCCACGAGATCTTCTCGCCGGCGGCGAGGGTGATCTGGAGGAAGCCGAGGGCCTCGAGCTCGCGGGCTCGGCGCAGGGACCCGGCGTCGATGGCCCTGAGGCCGCCGGCCGCGACGATGCCGGCCAGGGTGGTCTTCGCGTCGGCGTCGTCGCCGGCGATGAGGACGGTCGTCGTGAGGTCGCCCACGGTCCCGGCGGCCAGCGTCCCCGCGAAGTTGGTGTTGAACGCCTTGAGGACGCGGGACTCGGGGAGCGCGTCGGCGAGCTCGGCAGCGGCGGAACCGTCGGCCGTGACGGTGAGGGAGTCGAAGGTCGCGAAGTCGACCGGGTTGGTGATGTCGACGACGATCCGGCCCGCGAGCTCGGCACCACGGCTGGCGACGATGTCGGCGAGGGCCGGGTAGGGGACGGCCAGGACCACCACGTCGCCGAGACGGGCGTCGGCGTCGTCCTTGCCGATGAGGGTGACGGTGTGGCCGCCGCGGCCGGCGACGGCAGCGATCGCCTGGCCCATGTTGCCGGTTCCGATGATCGAGATGTGCGCCATGGTGTGCCTCCGAGTGGTGAGTGCTTGGTTGTTGATACAAGTAACACCGTACACCCAAAAGTTGTTCCTTCAACCAATGTCCTATGCTGTGGAGCATGAGCACGAGATGGTTGGACCCCGAGGAGCGCGCGGCGTGGCTGCGGTTCGCCGCCGTGATGGAGCTCCTGCCCGGGGCCCTCGACGCCCAGCTGCGCCGCGACGCCGGGCTCAGCCACTTCGACTACTTCGTCCTGGCGATGCTGTCCGAGGCGCCGGAGCACACGCTGCGGATGACCGCGCTGGCACAGAAGACCAACGCCACGCTGCCCCGGCTGTCGCACGTGGTGAACAAGCTCGAGGGCCGCGGGCTCGTCGAGCGGTTCCCGTGCCCCGAGGACGGCCGCGCCACCAACGCGCGCCTGACCGACCGTGGCTGGGACCTCGTCGTCGAGACCGCCCCGGGGCACGTCGAGACCGTGCGGCACCTCGTCCTCGACGGACTCTCCCGCACGCAGGTGCGCCAGCTGGCACGGATCAGTGATGCCATGCTCGCGCGCCTCGACCCCGAGGGCCGGATGCAGGCCCTGATCAACCCCGACGCCTCGCCCTCGGCGGACTGAGCTCGGCCCCTCAAGAGGGCGCCTGCGGAGGGCGCGTGCCTGCGTGGCCCCTCACCCGTTCGGGTCAGGTCGTCCGGATCGCCGCGCGCGTCGGTGCGCGCGGCGGCTACGTTGCGGGCGACCCGGATCGACGCAGGAGGACGTGTGCAGCGGTTCACCGTGACCTTCGACCAGACCGGCGTCGGGGCGTCCCCCTCCGAGGCGACGGTCGGCGACCCCGACGCCTTCGTCCTCGAGATGCCCCGTGGCAGCGCGGCAGTCGGGGTCGTGGTCCCCCTCCTGGGCGCCGCCTTCGGCGCCTTCGTCGCCGTCGTCGCCCTCGTCCACCTGTCCGTCGTCGGCTTCCTCATCGGCGGCCTGGTAGCCGGTGGAGCATGGCTTGCGGCACGGCAGGGCCTGCGCGCGGCGTCGGTCCCGTTGCTGGCAGCCGGACCCGGCGGCCTCTACCTCAGCGGCCTCGGCATGGCGCCCGGCGACCAGCGCGCCCAGGTCCTTCCCTGGGCGCAGCTGCGTCGCCTGGTGGTGTGCTGTGCGCTGGAGCCGTCGGCTCAGGTGGGCCGGCCCGCCTCCAGGCAGCCGGCGCTGGCCGTGGTGACGGTGGACCCGGCGCCGGGCACCGCTGCGCCCGGGGCCGCACAGCTGCCGCAGGTCGAGGGAATGGTCCCCTACGAGCCGGGCGCCGTGGACGTGTCGTCGGTGGACCCGGTTGCCCTGGCCGAGCTGCGGAGGTCGCGCCCCGACCTGTCGGCGATGCTCGAGCGCGACCGCACCGGGAGCGCGTCGCCCAGGTTGCCCTACCAGTCCCTGGCCAACGGGCTCGATGCAGCGCAGCGCGCCGCGCTCACGGAGGCGGTCCACCGGTACGCCCCGCACGTGCAGGTCGCGGACGGCCCGGACCTCGACACCCGGGGCCCGACGGTCTGGCTTGGGCGCCCCGCCGGTACCCACTGACCGAGCCCGGCCCCGTACGGGGCACAGCGAAGCCCCCGACGGGGGGTCGGGGGCTTGCTGTGTCCGCGGGTGCTGGCCTGTGTCAACCGACAGCGGGAGCAGGAGCGGCGGCACGGCTGGCTCCGATGCGGACCTCCTCCTCGACCGGCACGGTGCGACGGTGCCAGATCCCGAGGAAGCTGAGCAGGAACATCAGGCCCGAGCCGATGAAGGCTGCGATCGCGCCCCACCAGGCGATGACGCCCATGGTGCCGAAGGCGTACGCGTTGAGGAGCAGCCCGCGAAGGGTGTTGCCCATGAACAGGGTCTGGCGCAGCTGGCCGAGCTCGGCAACGGCGGCGGGGTCGGCCGTCTTGTCCTGCGACATCGCGATGAACTGGCCGCTGACCTCTTCGTAGGTCTTGCCACCGCTGGCCTTGTTCATGTGGACCAGGATGTAGTGGTCGGCGTAGGCCTTGGCCTGGGCGCCGGTGGTCAGCTCCTGGCCGGCGTACTGCGACAGGTAGGGCTTGATCGCCGGGTCCTCGATCGCCTTGCCGGACGGCATCGTGATCTTC
>NZ_JBFRFA010000033.1:0-42066 GCF_052114585.1 Pedococcus sp. 2YAF34 | reverse complement strand
GCCGCCGTCACCGCCACCCTGCGCCGCGTGGCCTCGCGCCCCCAGCCGGCCGTCGACGGCGACCTGCTCGCCGCCGACGACGCCCTGCGCGCCCGGAGCGCCAACGTCCTCGCGGGTTCGGCGGTCGTCGCCGCCGGGTACCCCGCAGCGAGCCTCCTGGGGCTCCTGGGCACGACGTTCGAGAGGAGCTCCGGCGCCTGGGCGGGGACGAGCGTCGCGGCCCTCCTCCTCACTGTGGTGGTCGGCTGGCTCGTGGCCGTCCGCCCCAGCCCGGCCCGCCGGGCCGTCCGGCCCGGGCCCACCCGCGCCCCGGCAGTCCCGTGAACATCGACGTCGACCCCGACAGCGCCGTCCCGGCGTACGAACAGCTCCGGGCGCAGCTCGCCGACCTCATCCGGTCGGGCGCGCTCGCGACCGGCACCAGGCTGCCGAGCATCCGCCAGCTCGCCAGCGACCTGGCCCTGGCCCCCGGGACGGTGGCGCGGGCCTTTCGGGAGCTCGAGGGCGAAGGGCTGGTCACCAGCCGCGTGCGACACGGCACCCTCGTGGCCCCGGTACGCGGCACCGCGGGCCACACCCGCGACCAGGTCGAGGAGGCAGCGCGCAGCTTCGCCCTGGTCGCCCGGCACCTCGGCCTCTCCGACGACGACGCGCTGCGGGCCGTGCGCACGCAGCTGGGACGCTTCCCGCCGCTCACCTCCTGACCTGCACGTCTGCGGCTGCGCGAGCCGGCGGGATAGGTTCGTCGGGTGAGTGCACGAGCCCTGCGACCCCTGCGGACGCTCAGCACCCTCGGCGCCGCGGCCCTGCTCGCCACCAGCTGTTCGACCGGCTCGCCTGCGCCGTCCGCGACGTCGACGGGTGGTGGCGCCGGCACCCGGACGGGCACGGCCCCGAGCACCTCGACGAGCTCGTCGACGCAGGGGACGACGACGACCACGACGTCACGCCCCGCGACCTCCTCGAGGACCTCCACCTCGTCGACCACCACCCCGTCACGCACCTGCGGCCAGCGGCTCGCGGCCGCCATGACGCCGTCGCAGCGGGCCGGGCAGCTGCTCATGGTCGGGCTGCAGCCCAGCGGCAGCTCTACCCAGCTCGCGGCCCAGGTGCGGGCACAGCACCTCGGCGGCGTCATCTACCTCGGCGGGTGGTCCGGCGGCACCGCCTCGATGGCGCGGATCTCGGCGCGGCTGCAGGACGCCGCCCACGGCAGCCTGCTCGTGGCCGCCGACCAGGAGGGTGGCGAGGTCCAGCAGCTGAAGGGCCCGGGCTTCGACACCATGCCCTCCGCGCGCACCCAGGCCACGCTGGGTACGACGTCCGAGCAGGCCGCGGTCCGCACCTGGTCGCACCAGCTCGCCCGCGCCGGCGTCACCATCAACCTCGCCCCGGTGGCCGACACCGTCCCCACCTCGCTGGGCTCGGCCAACCAGCCCATCGGGCGCTACCACCGAGACTTCGCGCCCGGCTCACCGAGCACCAACGCCCGGTACGTCGCCGCGTTCGTGCGCGGCTCCGTCGCCGGCGGCGTGGTGCCCACGCTCAAGCACTTCCCCGGCCTGGGAAGGGTGACCGGCAACACCGACGTCACCACCTCCGGCATCACCGACCCCACGACCAGGGCAGGCGACCCCTACCTCGCGCCGTTCCAGGCGGGCATCGCCGCCGGAGCCCCGGTCGTCATGGTGTCCTCGGCCTGGTACCCGCGGATCGACCCGAACCACCAGGCGATGTTCTCCAGGGCGGTGGTGACCGACCTGCTGCGCGGCAGCCTTCGCTTCCGTGGCGTCGTCATCACCGACGACGTGGGTGCCGCCCGCGCGGTGGCCGCCGTGCCGGTGGGCCAGCGGGCGACCCGGTTCATCTCTGCCGGCGGCGACATCGTCCTGACTGCCGACGCCGGCCAGGCCTCGACCATGCTCTCGGCCATCGCGGCGAAGCGCGCCCAGAGCAGGGCCTTCGCGGCCCAGGTCGACGCCGCGGCGGCCCGGGTGCTCGACCTCAAGGCCACGTTCGGCCTCGTCCGCTGCGGCTGACCTCCGACCTCTGACTGCCCGCCGGGCGGTGAGCCATCCGGGTCAGGTCCGGTCAGGACTGGACCAGGGTGACCGGCATCGAGGAGTCGGCGGGCAGGGACAGGTCGGACGGCGCGCGACCCTTGAGCACCATCTGCGCGCCGAGGGCTGCCACCATGGCGCCGTTGTCGGTGCACAGACCGGGGCGCGGCACGCGCAGCGTGATGCCCGCGGCGTCGCAGCGCTCCTGGGCCATGGCCCGGAGACGGGAGTTCGCGGCCACGCCGCCCCCGATCTGGAGGTGCTCGACGCCGTGCTCGCGGCAGGCGAGGACCGCCTTGCGCGTCAGCACGTCGGTGACCGCCTCCTGGAACGACGCGGCGACGTCAGCGACCGGCACGGGCTCGCCGGACGCCTCCCGGGCCTGCACCCACCGCGACACCGCGGTCTTGAGGCCTGAGAACGAGAAGTCGAACCGGTGCCGGTCCATGTCCCGGCCGGCGGTGAGGCCACGCGGGAAGTCGATGGCCACCCGGTCGCCCTCGCGGGCCACGCGGTCGATGTGCGGCCCCCCGGGGAACGGCAGCCCCAGCACGCGGGCCACCTTGTCGAACGCCTCGCCCGCGGCGTCGTCGATGGTGGAGCCGAGCGACCGCACGTCGTGGGTGACGTCCGGCACCAGCAGCAGCGAGGAGTGGCCGCCCGAGACGAGCATCGCCAGGGTCGGCTCGGGCAGCGGCCCGTGCTCGACGATGTCGACGGCGACGTGGGAGGCGAGGTGGTTCACGCCGTACAGGGGCTTGCCGAGCGCCACGGCCAGCGACTTGGCAGCGGCCACGCCGACCATGAGCGTGCCGGCGAGGCCGGGCCCGGAGGTGACGGCGATCGCGTCGAGGTCGTCGAGTCGCACCCCGGCCTGCCGGGTGGCCCGTTCGATCGTGGGGATCATCGCCTCGAGGTGCGCACGGCTGGCCACCTCGGGCACGACGCCGCCGAACCGCGCGTGCTCGTCGACACTGCTCGCGATCGCGTCGACGAGCAGCTCCTCGCCGCGCACGATCCCGACACCGGTCTCGTCGCAGGACGTCTCGAGCCCGAGGACGAGCGGCTGGTCGGCACTCACGAGTGTGCTCCTTCGAGGGTGAGTCGCATGACGTGGGCGTCGACGTCGCCCGGCTGGTAGTAGCGGCGGCGAACGGTCAGCACCTCGAAGCCGTTGCTGTCGTACAGGTTTCGAGCCACGTCGTTGTCGGCGCGGACCTCCAGCATGAGGTGCTCGGCGTGGTCCTCGCGGGCCCGGGCGACGAGCTCGTCGAGCAGCCGCCGGCCGAGGCCACGTCCGCGCGCGGCGGGAGCGACAGCCATGGTCATGACGTCGGCCACCTCACCACCGAGGTCGATCCCGGCGTACCCGAGCACCTGCCCGGCCTCCTCCTCGACGACGTAGGCGCGTCGGGGACGGCCGGCCAGCTCGGCCCACCACGTGGGCTCGCTCCAGGCGTCGTCGGGGAACAGCTCGGCCTCCAGGGCAGCCAGCTGGGGGATGTCGGTCCAGTGGACGTCCCTCATGCGCGGGCCCGCTCGGCCGTGGTGAGCGCGTCGGGGCGCCGCAGGTAGAGGGGCTCGACCGGCAGCGACTCGCCCTCACCCAGGAGCACCTCACCCAGCAGGGCGAGGGAGGCGGCCTGCACGTCGTGCGCGCCGAGGGCATGGGGGAAGAGCTCGGGGTACAGCGCCGGCCCGCGGCCCGCGGTGGGCAGCGACCGCACGTCCTCGGGCAGGTCGGCCGGGCGGTCGACGGCGGGGTCGGTGAGTCGCCGGGGCCGCGGCGCCCCGGCGAGGTCACCGTCGCCGACGGTGTACCGCGCCCAGTACACCTCCTTGCGGCGGGCGTCGGTCGCCACGAGGAACTCGCCCGCGCCGACCTGGGCCGCCGCGTCGACGGCCAGGGCGTCGAGGCTGCACACGCCGTGGACCGGTATGTCGCGGGCGTGGGCGAAGACCGTGCCCGTCACGATGCCGACGCGCAGCCCGGTGAACGGGCCGGGGCCGTTGCCGACGACCACGTCGGTCACGTCGGACGGCTCGCGGTGGGCCGTCTCGAGGCAGCGCCGCACGAGGGGGGCGACGTGCTCGGAGTGGCCTCGGGCGTCGAGGACCGTTGCGCTGGAAGCGATCCCGTCACCACGCAGGGCGACGGTGATCGCGGAGGTCGAGGTGTCGATGGCCAGGATCAGCATCAGGCCTCTTCCGTGGAGTCGTGGGCGGGCGCGTCGTCGGCCGGAGCGTCGTCGGAGAGTTCGTCGTCGGCCGGAGCGTCGTCGAAGGGGCTGAGCACCGGCAGGGGCACCGGCTCGGTCAGGGTCGTGAGGTCGACGTCCACCCACCGGGCGCCGTGCGGGACGACGCGGACGGTACGGGTGTCCTCACCGTCGAGGAGCACCTCGAGGCGGTCGTCGGTGAGGTCCTCGGCGAGGCCGTGGCCCCACTCGACGATGGTGACCGAGTCGTCGAGGGTGGCATCGAGGTCGAGGTCGTCGAGCTCGGCGAACCCGCCCAGCCGGTAGGCGTCGACGTGGACGAGCGGCGGGCCGTCGACCAGCGACGGGTGGACCCGGGCGATGACGAACGTCGGCGACGTGACGGGCCCGCGGATGCCGAGGCCCTGGCCGATGCCCTGGGTGAGCGTCGTCTTGCCGGCACCCAGCCCTCCGGTCAGCACCACGAGGTCGCCGGCGCGCAGGAGGGCCGCCAGCCGGGCACCCCACGCGCGGGTCTGGCCCGAGGTCGTCAGCAGGGGGCCGGCGACCTCGCGGGGGTCGGGGGTGGTGTCAGGCACTGCGTCCACTCCTTCGCGCCTTGGCGACCCGGCGGCGCTTCGACAGGTCGGTGACGGTGCGACGTACGCGCGGCTTGCGCTCGATGTCGACGTGAGCGGTGGCCGCCCGCATGCCGCGGTCGATGAGCTCGAGCAGCTGCTCGGTGACGACCTCGGGGTGCTCGAGCATGATGATGTGCCCGGCGTCCTCGACGACCACGTGCTCGGCACCGGGGACGAGGCGCACGATCGCCTCGGAGTGGTCCGGCGGCGTGAGCAGGTCCTGCTGGCCGTTGACGACGAGGGTCTCGATCCCGTGGAACTGCGCGAGGGCCGCCTGCTTGTCGTGCACGTTGATCGACGGCAGGAAGTCGGCCATCACCTGCAGCGGCGTCCCCATGATCATGTCGCCGGTGTAGCGGACGGTGTGCTGGGCCACCGGCGAGGCGAAGCTGTAGTGGTCGACGATGAGGTCCTCGACGTCACGACCGAGGCGGCGCGCGGTGTCCACGAGCTTCTGCTGGGTGCTCATGCGGGCGAGGAACCGGGGCCCCAGCCGGCCCAGGAACCGGCCCACGAACTGCCCGAACCCCAGCGTCATCATGTTGGTCCCGCCGGCGCTGGTGGCGACGAACGCCGCGGCGACCACGCGCTCGCGCACCACCTCGGGGAACTGCTCGGCCATCGACATCATCGTCATGCCGCCCATGGAGTGGCCGACCAGGGCGAGCGGCCCCTCGGGGACGACCTCCTCGATGACGCGGTGCAGGTCGCGGCCGAGCTGGTCGATGGTGCACGACTCGCTGTCAGCCACCTCCGAGCGGCCGTGGCTGCGCTGGTCCCACAGCACGACGCGGTACCCGGCCCGGGTGAGCGCCTTGCGCTGGAGCACCCAGCTGCGCAGGCTCAGCGTGTAGCCGTGGGAGAGGACGACGGTGGGGGCGCCCTCGCGGGCGGCGTCGTCGGCGGGCTCGTCGACCTCGACGTGCAGCGGCACGCCGTCGTCCGCGACCACGGCCAGCTCACGGCCGGCGACGTGGCCGTAGGCTCCGGCGGGGGCGAGGACGGACAGGCGGGCGGTGCGCTCGCGGTTGACCCGGCCCGCCGCGACACCGGCCGCGGTCGC
Source organism: Pedococcus sp. 2YAF34 (assembly GCF_052114585.1). NCBI lineage: Bacteria > Bacillati > Actinomycetota > Actinomycetes > Micrococcales > Intrasporangiaceae > Pedococcus > Pedococcus sp. 2YAF34. The sequence goes on along the minus strand of NZ_JBFRFA010000033.1, from coordinate 36,104 downwards.
GACGCCGGCAGCGGCGAGCCCGATACCGAGCCCGACCAGGCCCCGGCTTGGAGGTGGGGTCACGAAGGCACCTCGTCGAGGTGGACCCGGGGCACCTTGGCGCCCACCCGGGTGACGATCTCGTAGTTGATGGTGTCGACGGCCACCGCCCAGTCCTGGGCCGTCGGCTCCCCCGCGGCCCCGACGCCGAACAGCACCACCTCGTCACCGGCCCGGGTCGGGCTCTCGGGGCCGAGGTCGAGGACGAACTGGTCCATGCAGACGCGGCCGGCCACCGTGTGCCGGCGCCCGGCCACCTGGACCGGACCCACGTTGGTGGCGTGGCGCGGTACGCCGTCGGAGTAGCCCATGGGCACGAGGCCGAGCCGGGTCTGCTCGCTCGTGGTGTAGACGTGGCCGTAGGAGATGCCCTGCCCGGCGGGGCAGTCCTTGACGCTGGACAGGTGCGACAGCAGGCGCATCGCCTCGCGCAGCCCGAAGTCCTCCGGCGACCCGAGGTCGGGCACCGGGGAGAGGCCGTAGACCGCGAGGCCGGGGCGCACGAGGTCGTAGTGGGCCGAGTCGTTGGTCAGGGTCGCCGCGGAGTTGGCCAGGTGGCGCACCGGGGGTCGCACCCCCGCGCGGGCCGCCTGCTCGACGATGCCCTCGAACCGCTCCTGCTGCGCCCGCACGGTGGGGTGCTGCGGGGCGTCGGCGTAGGCGAAGTGGGAGAAGATCCCGACGACGTCGAGGAGCTGCTCGGACTCCAGCGCCGCGACCCGCTCGAGGATCGCCACCAGGTCGGCGTCCCAGGCACCGTTGCGCCCCAGCCCGGTGTCGACCTTGAGGTGGATGCGCGCGGTGCGGCCGGTGGACCGGGCGGCGTCGACCGCCTGGTCGAGCGCCCAGGTCGTGGAGATCCCGAGCTGGACGTCCTGCTCGAGCGCCCCGGCGAAGTCCTGTCCCGGCACGTGCAGCCACGACAGGAGGGGGGCCGTCACGCCCGCACGACGCAGCTCCAGCGCCTCGCCGAGCTGGGCGACGCCGAGCCAGGTCGCGCCGCCGCGCAGCGCCGCGCGGGCACTGGGGACGAGCCCGTGGCCGTAGGCGTCGGCCTTGACCACGGCCATGAGCTCGGCCGTGGGCGCGTGGCGGCGCAGGGCGGCGACGTTGGCGCTGATGGCGCCGAGGTCGACCTGGGCGCACGCGGGAAACCCCGGCGGGGCCGGGGCGAGGGGGCTGCTGGACGCCGTGTCGGTGGTCATCGCCCTCCAGTCTTCCACGGGTGCTCCGGCCGGTCTCGGAGGGCGTCCGTGGCGCCGGCGCAGGTCAGCGGGTGAGCAGGTGGGCGACCGTGCCGGGTACGGCGTGAGCCAGCGCCAGTGCGCGGACGGGACCACCGGGGTTGGCTCGGTCGGCGGCCACCCCGTGGACCAGCGCGCCGACGGAGCCGGCGTCCAGCGGGGAGAGTCCGGCGGCCAGCAGGGCCCCGCAGACACCGGCGAGGACGTCGCCTGCGCCGGCGGTCGCGGTCCAGGCAGGAGCGTCGGCCTGCGAGCGGACCGTGCCCTCCGGCGGGACCACGAGGGTCGTCGCGCCCTTGAGCAGCACCGTGGCGCCGGTCAGCGTCGCGGCCCGGCGGGCGTGTGCGAGTGGAGAGGCCTGGACCTGCTCGCGGGTGACCTCGTCGGAGGTCTCGTCGAGGCGGGTCAGGAGACGAGCGAGCTCGCCGGCGTGGGGCGTCAGAAGGGTGGGGGCCTGACGGCGCCCGGTCACGAGGTCGAGGCCGCCGGCGTCCACGAGCACCGGCAGGTCGGAGGCCAGGGCGGCGCGGGCGACGTCGAGCTGGGCCTTGCTGCCCTTCGCGCGGGAGGTCGTGTCGAGACCGGGGCCCACGACCCAGGCCTGCACACGTCCGTCGCCGATGACGACCTCGGGCACCGCGGCCCGGACGAGGCCCGTCGGTGCCGGGGTCCCGACGTAGCGCAGCATGCCGACACCGGCGCCCACCGCGGCGGTGCAGCACAGCACGGGCGCACCCGTGTAGTCCTCTCCCCCGGCGACGACCCCGAGCACCCCACGGGAGTACTTGTCGTCGCTGGCGCGGGGCACCGGCCACAGCTCGGCCACGTCGGCGAAGTCGAGCCGCTCCACGTCGGCCGCGCCCTCGAGCTCCAGCCCGATGTCGACGACCGTCAGCCGGCCCACGGCCGGCTCGGTCGCGGGCAGGACGTGGACAGGCTTGGCGACGGCGAAGGTGACCGTCTCGTCCGCGAACACCGCCTCGTCCTGGGCCTGCTCGCCCGCCGGGTCCTGCCCCGAGGGCAGGTCGACGGCCACGACGTAGGCGTCGGCCGGCACGGCATCCACCCAGGCGACGGCCTCGTCGGGCAGCCCGGGGCGGCCCCCGATCCCGAGGATCCCGTCGAGCACCAGGTCGGCCTCCGCGAGCGGGGCCGCCCAGTCGTCGTCGCTGGAGAGCACCTGCACGCCGGCTGCGAGCCACGAGTCGGCGTCGCCGATGGCCAGGGGCCAGTCGCCTCGTACGGCGACGCAGGCGAAGCCCTCGTCGGCGAGGTGCGCCGCGGCATACAGGGCGTCGGCGCCGTTGTTGCCCGGTCCGGCGAGCACCACCACGCGGGTGCCCCCGCCCTGGTGCAGCCGCGCGGAGCAGACCTCGGCGACGCCCTGCGCGGCCCGGGCCATGAGCTCGCCCTCCTCGAGCCCCGCCATGAGCTCCTGCTCGGCGGACCGGACGCGGTCGGCGGACCAGGCGCGCAGCACCTCAGCCCTCCGCGACGACGACTGCGGAGGCGATGCCCGCGTCGTGGGAGAGGGAGACGTGCCAGGCGTGGACACCGAGGTCGTCGGCGCGTGCCTCGACGGTGCCCGTGATGTGCAGGTGCGGCCGGCCGTCCTCGCCCCGGCGCACGGTGGCGTCCTGCCAGTTCAGGCCGACCGGTGCCCCCAGCGCCTTGGCGAGGGCCTCCTTGGCGGCGAACCTCGCGGCGAGCGAGTTGAGGGGCAGTGAGCGCTCCTCCTCGGTGAACAGGCGCTCGAGCAGCCCGGGGGTCCGCTCCAGGCTCTGCCCGAAGCGCTCGACGTCGACGACGTCGATGCCCACGCCCACGATCACCGGCGGACGCTCACTCGACCGTGACGCTCTTGGCCAGGTTGCGCGGCTGGTCGACGTCGAGGCCCTTGGCGCTCGACAGGTGCAGCGCGAAGACCTGCAGCGGCACGACGGTCAGCAGCGGGGCGAGCAGCGGCGACGTCGCGGGCACGCGGATCACCTCGTCGGCGAACGGCACCACGTCCTCGTCGCCGTCCTCGGCGACCACGATGGTGCGGGCGCCGCGGGCGCGGATCTCCTGGATGTTGGAGACGACCTTCTTGTGCAGGTCGTGGGGCGTACCCGGCCCGGGCACCACGATGAAGACCGGCTGGCCGGCGTCGATGAGGGCGATCGGGCCGTGCTTGAGCTCGCCCGCGGCGAAGCCCTCGGCGTGGATGTAGGCGAGCTCCTTGAGCTTGAGTGCGCCCTCCATCGCCACCGGGTAGCCGACGTTGCGGCCGAGGAACAGCACCGAGCGGGTGTCGGCCATGAACCGCGCGATCTCCTTGACGCGGTCCATGCGGCCGAGGAGCTCCTCGAGCTTGGCCGGGATCTCGTGCAGCTCCTTCATCACCGACTGCGCGTCGTCGGCGAACGTGCCGCCGCGCAGCTGCGCGAGGTAGAGGCCGAGGACGTAGCAGGCGGTGATCTGCGCCAGGAAGGCCTTGGTCGACGCGACGGCGATCTCGGGACCGGCGTGGGTGTAGAGGACCGCGTCGGACTCTCGCGGGATGGTCGAGCCGTGGGTGTTGCAGATGCTGAGGGTCAGCGCGCCCAGCTCCCGGGCGTGCTTGACGGCCATCAGCGTGTCCATGGTCTCGCCGGACTGGCTGATGCTGACCACGAGGGTGCGCTCGCTGGCGATCGGGTCGCTGTAGCGGAACTCGTGCGCCAGCGACACCTCGACCGGGATGCGGGTCCAGTGCTCGATGGCGTACTTCGCGACCATGCCCGCGTAGGCGGCGGTGCCACAGGCGACGATGATGATGCGGTCGACGTCCTTGAGCTGGTCCTCGGTGATCGACATGTCGTCGAGCACGAGCCGGCCCTCGATGTCGGTGCGACCGAGGAGCGTGTCGCCCACGGCGTGCGGCTGCTCGTGGATCTCCTTCTCCATGAACGTCGCGTAGCCGCCCTTCTCGGCGGCCGCGGCGTCCCAGGTCACCTCGTACGGCTTGCCCTCCGCCGGGGTGCCGTCGAAGTTGATGACCGTGTGGGAGTCCGGGGTGATCGTGACGATCTGGTCCTGGCCGAGCTCCAGGGCCTGGCGGGTGTGGCCGATGAAGGCCGCCACGTCGGAGCCGAGGAAGTTCTCGCCCTCGCCGAGGCCGACGACGAGCGGGCTGTTGCGGCGGGCCCCGACGACGACGCCCGGGCTGTCGGCGTGGACGGCCAGCAGGGTGAACGCGCCCTCGAGCCGGTTGACGACCGCCTTCATCGCCTCGGTGAGGTCACCGGTCTCGGCATACGCCTGGGCCACGAGGTGGGCAGCCACCTCGGTGTCGGTCTCGCTCTCGAAGGCGACGCCCTCGGCGAGCAGGCCCTTCTTGAGGGAGTGGAAGTTCTCGATGATGCCGTTGTGGATCAGGGCCAGTTTGCCGTCCTCACCCGCGCGGTGCGGGTGGGCGTTCTGGTCGGTGGGGCCGCCGTGAGTGGCCCAGCGGGTGTGGCCGATGCCCGTCGTGGCGCCCGGGAGGTGGTCCGCGTCGAGGGCGCCCTGGAGGTTGACCAGCTTGCCCGCCCGCTTCTCGCTCGCGACGCCGGTCTCGGTGACCAGGGCCACACCGGCGGAGTCATAGCCCCGGTACTCGAGGCGGGCCAGGCCCTCCATGACGACGTCCAGTGCCTTGCCGTCCGCGATGGGGCCGACGTAACCCACGATTCCACACATGCGGTGCAGCCTAACGGCCCACCAGCACGGCCACGGCATCCGGCGAGCGGCGGGCCGAGGTGTCGCACCTCGGCGGGGCGGGACGGCTCGTGGTCCACAATGTCGCGCGTGACGCATCCCGCCGCGAACCACACCGCCCTCCCCTCGCCGTACGTCGAGCTGGACCGGGCCGCGTGGGCCCGCCTGCGGGAGAACCAGCCGCTGAGCCTCGACGCCACGGACCTCGCGCGGCTGCAGGGCCTCGGCGAGCGGATCGACCTCGCCGAGGTCGAGGAGGTCTACCTGCCGCTGTCGCGGCTGCTCAGCTTCTACGTCGCCGCCACCGCCCGGCTGCACCGCATCACCGGTGACTTCCTCGGCGAGCGCCCGGCCAAGACCCCGTTCATCATCGGCGTCGCCGGGTCGGTCGCGGTCGGCAAGTCGACCACCGCCCGCCTGCTGCAGGAGCTGCTCTCCCGCTGGCCCGGCACGCCCCGGGTCGAGCTCGTCACCACCGACGGGTTCCTCTGGCCCAACGCCGAGCTCGAACGCCGCAACCTGTTGCAGCGCAAGGGCTTTCCCGAGTCCTACGACCGACGGTCGCTGCTGCGCTTCGTCGCCGAGGTGAAGGCCGGCAAGGCAGAGGTGACCGCCCCCGTCTACTCCCACCTCACCTACGACATCGTCGCCGGCGAGCAGGCCGTGGTGCGGCAGCCCGACGTCCTCATCGTCGAGGGCCTCAACGTGCTCCAGGCGCCGCGCCTGCAGCACGACGGCCGCACGGGCATGGCCGTCAGCGACTTCTTCGACTTCTCGGTCTACGTCGACGCCCACCTCGACGACATCCGCCACTGGTACGTCGAGCGGTTCCTGCGCCTGCGCGAGACCGCCTTCGCCGACCCCGACTCCTACTTCCACCGGTACGCCGCACTCTCCGACGACGAGGCCCGCGCACGGGCCGCGCGGATCTGGGCCGAGATCAACGAGGTCAACCTGCGCGAGAACGTCCTCCCCACGCGCAGCCGCGCCACCCTCGTGCTGTCCAAGGGCAGGGACCACAGCGTCCGCAGGCTCCGCCTCCGCAAGCTGTAGGGCGCAGAATGGCGGGTATGGAGCCTGCCGCCGACCCGACCCAGCCCACCTCCGCCTCTGCCTCCGCGTCCGCCACCTCCCTGCCGGCGCCGGCCACCCGGACCGAGCACGACTCGATGGGTGACGTCCAGGTGCCGCTCGACGCCCTGTGGGGTGCCCAGACCGCGCGGGCCGTCGACAACTTCCCGATCTCCGGCCAGCGCGTGCCGGCCGGTGTGGTCCACGCCCTCGCCCTGCTCAAGGGTGCGGCGGCCACGGTCAACGCGGAGCTCGGCGTCCTCGACGGGGCGCGCGCCGAGGCCATCACCGCGGCCGCGGAGGAGGTCGCCGACGGGCGCCACGACGACCAGTTCCCGATCGACGTCTTCCAGACCGGCTCGGGCACGTCGACCAACATGAACGTCAACGAGGTGGTCGCCCGGCTCGCCCACCTCGCGACCGGTGAGGCGGTCCACCCCAACGACCACGTCAACGCCGGCCAGTCCAGCAACGACACCTTCCCCAGCGCGCTGCGCATGGCGGCGACGCTGGCCGTCCACCAGGAGCTGGCGCCGGCGCTGGTCCACCTCGCGCACGCCCTGCGGGCCAAGGAGCAGGAGCTCGCCGACGTCGTGAAGGCGGGGCGCACGCACCTCATGGACGCCGTGCCCGTGACCCTGGGGCAGGAGTTCGGCGGCTACGCCCGGCAGGTCGAGCTCGGGGCCGAACGGGTCCTCGTCGCGGCGCAGGCCACCGCGGAGCTGCCGCTGGGCGGCACCGCCGCAGGGACAGGTCTCAACGCCGCGCCCGGCTTCGCCGCAGCCGTCATCGCGAGGGTGAGCGAGCGCACGGGAGTGGAGTTCCGGGAGGCGGCCGACCACTTCGAGGCCCAGTCGGCCCAGGACGCCGTGGTCGAGCTGAGCGGCGCGCTCAAGGTGGTGGCCGTCAGCCTGACCAAGATCTGCAACGACCTGCGCTGGATGTCGTCCGGCCCGCGCAGCGGTCTCGGCGAGATCCACCTGCCCGACCTCCAGCCGGGGTCGAGCATCATGCCGGGCAAGGTCAACCCCGTGATTCCCGAGGCGACCCTCATGGCCTGCGCCCGGGTCATCGGCAACGACACGACGATCACCCTCGCCGGGGCCTCCGGCGCCTTCGAGCTCAACGTCATGCTGCCCCTGATGGCGCAGACGGTGCTCGAGTCGACGACGCTGCTGTCGACCACCTCACGGCTGCTCGCCGACCGGTGCGTCGACGGCATCGAGGCCGACCGCGAGCGCGCCCTCGAGCTCGCCCAGGGCTCACCCTCGATCGTCACCCCGCTCAACCGCTACATCGGCTACGAGGCGGCCGCCGCGGTGGCGAAGCAGTCGATCAAGGAGCGCCGCTCGATCCGCGACGTCGTCATCGAACGCGGTCACGTCGAGCGTGGCGAGCTCACCGAGGCACAGCTCGACGAGGCCCTCGACGTGCTGGCCATGGCCCGCCCCCCTCGGTAGCTCCGGCCCCGAGGTCTGGGACTTCGGGGCACGGGCGGCCGCATGGCCCGAGGTCTGGGACTTCGGGGCACGGGCGGCCGCATGGCCCGAGGTCTGGGACCTCGGCACATAGGGGCGGGGCGCAACGCAGAACGCCGCCCCCGACAGGCGGGGGCGGCGTTCGTCAGCTGCGGTGGCTCAGTACCAGTGCGGGGAGCGGCTCTGCCACTGGTCCCACGCGTTGCACGGGGTGCCGTAGGAGGAGCGGATGTACTGCAGTCCCCACTTGATCTGGGTGACGGGGTTGGTGCGCCAGTCGGCGCCCACGCTGCCCATCTTCGAACCGGGGAGCGACTGCGGGATGCCGTAGGCGCCGGAGCTGGAGTTCTCGGCGGTGAAGCGCCAGCCGCTCTCGCCGTTCCAGAGGTTGTCCAGACAGCTCCACTGGCCGTCGTCGAAGCCGTAGTCGCCGAGCAGCGCGCGGGCCGCGGCGCGGGGGTCCTTCTGCGCGTTGGCGACCAGCGCCTGCTTCTTGGCCGCGAGCGCCTGGCGGGCCTTCTCGCGCGCCACCTTGGCGGCGGCCTCGCGGCGGGCGGCGGCAGCGGCCTTGGCGGCGACGACCGCCTTCTGCCGGTCCTGCTCCTGCACGGCGGCGATGCTCGCGTTGGTGTCGTTGCGGTCGGCGGCCAGGCGGGCCGTGTCCTCGATCTGCGCGTCGGCCAGCTCGTTGGCCTGCGCGACCGCCTCCGTGCTCACCGTGAAGGCCGCAGTGCCGGTCTGGCGCTGGTCCGTGGCCTGGTAGCCGGCCGCGGTGGTCGCCACGACGGCCAGCAGCAGGCTGGAGGTCACTGCGGGGCGGCGCAGCGAACGGGTGAGGACAGAGGACCGAGAGGTCGTCCTGCCGTGGGTCGCCGCGTTGCGGTGACGGCCCTGGTAGGGCGTGCTCATACAGGTTCCTCCAAGGGAGAGGCCACCTCGTGGGTGGCCTCGTTCGGTGCCGGGGGGACGGAGCTGCGCGGGGCCCTGCATCCATACCCGGCGCTCGTTATGAAACCGAGACTTTACCCGAGGGGGTGGCCGGTTCCGAAATCGTCCACAGACCAGAGTGACGGATGTGAGTCCTGTGACCAGAAGATGGGCCGTTCGTCCGATTCTCGGGTGTCTGGGCATGAACGAGCCCACGCCACGGTAGGGCCGAAGGTCCCGGCCTCGGTCACCCGCGGCCGCCGACCGCCACGCCCTCCGGGGCCGCCTACCGGCAGACGGTGATCCCGGCGAACGGCATCGGTCGGACGGCGACGAGGAAGTCGTAGGACCACGCCGTCGGGGCCACCACGCGACTGACCGGCACGGGCGACCCGGAGGTCTTGTCGCAGGTCGCCGCGGCGGTCCAGACGCCCTCACGGGGCACGGGAAGCACGTACGAATACGTGTCGGGGCTCGTGTCGTCGCACAGGGCCAGTGGCGGCGTGGACCCGTCACCGACGACGACCGGACCGGAGGAGTTGCAGACGACCCCGGCCGAGCCGCTCCGCAGGATCACGCTGACGCGATCGGAACCCTCGCGCCTCGCGTACAGGGTCGCGCCGTCGGCCGTGCCGACCTGCTCGTACCCCCGTGGCGTCTCCGGCTCCCCCGAGCAGCCGGCGGCGAGGAGCGCCACGAGCACCGTGCCCCCGAGTGCCGCAGCCACGACGAAGCGCCGGCCACGCCTGGGCGTGACCGGCGCTTCGATCTCGGGGTGTCGAGCGGCCACCAAAGGCCTCAGATCTCGAGGCCTTCGAGCAGGTCGGTGACCAGGGCTGCGATGGGGCTGCGCTCGCTGCGGGTCAGGGTGACGTGCGCGAACAGGGGGTGGCCCTTGAGCGCCTCGATCACCGCGGCGACGCCGTCGTGGCGGCCGACCCGCAGGTTGTCGCGCTGGGCGACGTCGTGGGTGAGGACGACGCGGGAGTTCTGGCCGACGCGGGACAGCACGGTGAGGAGCACGTTGCGCTCCAGGCTCTGCGCCTCGTCGACGATGACGAACGCGTCGTGCAGCGAGCGCCCGCGGATGTGGGTCAGGGGCAGGACCTCGAGCATCCCGCGGTCCATGACCTCCTCGACGACCTCGTGGGAGACCAGCGCGCCGAGCGTGTCGAACACCGCCTGCGCCCAGGGCCCCATCTTCTCGGACTCGCTGCCGGGCAGGTAGCCGAGCTCCTGGCCGCCGACCGCGTAGAGCGGGCGGAAGACGACGACCTTGCGCTGCTGGCGTCGTTCCATCACGGCCTCGAGCCCGGCACACAGCGCCAGGGCCGACTTGCCGGTGCCCGCACGGCCGCCGAGCGACAGGATGCCCACGTCGGGGTCGAGCAGCAGGTCGAGCGCGATCCGCTGCTCGGCGCTGCGGCCGTGGAGCCCGAAGGCGTCGCGGTCGCCGCGCACGAGACGGATCTGCTTGTCGGCGCCGACCCGCCCCAGACCGCTTCCCCGCGGCGAGAGCAGGACGAGGCCGGTGTGGCACGGCATCTCGGCGGCGGCGGCGTTCTCGACGCGCCCGTGCTCGTAGAGAGCGTCCATCTCCTCGACGGTCACGTCGAGCTCGGCCATCCCGGTCCAGCCGGAGTCGACCGCGAGCTCGGCGCGGTACTCCTCCGCGGCCATACCCACCGCGGAGGCCTTGACCCGCATGGGGAGGTCCTTGCTCACGACGGTGACGTCGAAGCCCTCGTTGGACAGGTTCTTGGCCACGGCCAGGATGCGGGTGTCGTTGTCGCCGAGCCGGAACCCGGCCGGGAGCGAGCTGGGGTCGGTGTGGTTGAGCTCCACCCGCAGGGTGCCGCCGTCGTCCCCGACCGTGACGGGCGCGTCGAGCCGGCCCTCCCGCACGCGCAGGTCGTCGAGCAGCCGCAGCGCCTGCCGGGCGAAGTAGCCGAGCTCCGGGTGGTGCCGCTTGGCCTCGAGCTCGGTCACGACCACGACCGGCAGGACGACCTCGTGCTCCTTGAACCGCAGCATGGCGCGGGGGTCGGACAGCAGCACCGAGGTGTCGAGCACGAACGTCCGGAAGTCAGGGGTCCTGCCCTTGCTCCTGCGCTTGGGCGCCGGGGAGACCCGGGGTGCGGCCGCGGTGGCAGCGCTGGCGGGACCGGAGGCGGAGCTGGTCGAGGTGCGACGGGTGGTGTCGTGGTTCGAGGCCAATGTCTCTCCTTGGCACAGCGCGCGCTCCGGCGCGGTGCGCCTACTCGCGAACGAGGTGCCGGGACCAGGCCAACCCACCGCGGTGGGGCCGGTTCCGACCCTCCGCCCGGAGCTGGATCTGCTCCATAGGTTGGCCTCCCCGAACGCCGGACGGGTGCCCTGCGCCACTGCCGACGGTACGGCCCGACCCGCCCGGGGATGGGCAGGTTCGCGGCGTGTCACGCAGAGTTGGCCCGTTGTTCCGAGGACGTCCTCCGACGTTGTGCCGAGCGCGGCCCCTGACCCTCCGCAGGGCCCCACCCCGGCAGGACCGGGTACGGCGTCGCGCCGGCTCAGCCGCCGAAGCGGCGGTTGCGCTCGGAGTAGGCGCGCAGGGCGCGCAGGAAGTCCACGTGCCGGAAGTCGGGCCAGTAGGCCTCGCAGAAGTAGAACTCGCTGTGCGCGCTCTGCCACAGCAGGAAACCGCTGAGCCGCTGCTCCCCCGAGGTGCGGATGACGAGGTCGGGGTCGGGCTGGCCCTTGGTGTAGAGGTGCTCGGCGATGTGCTCGACCTGCAGGGTCTCGGCCAGCTCCTCGATCGTGGTGCCGCTGGCGGCGTGGGACACCAGCATCGAGCGCACGGCGTCGGTGATCTCCTGCCGGCCGCCGTAGCCGACCGCGACGTTGACGGTCATGCCCTGCACGTCCTCGGTGAGGTCGGCGCTCTCCTTGAGCCGTCGGGCGGTCTCGGCGGGCAGCAGGTCCAGGGAGCCCACGGGGTTGATGCGCCAGCGCCGGGTCCGGGCGAGGTCGGCGACGGTGGTCTCGATGATCGACAGCAGCGGCACGACCTCGGCGGCCGACCGGTTGAGGTTGTCGGTCGACAGCAGCCAGAGCGTGACGACCTCGACCCCGGCCTCTTCGCACCAGTCGAGGAAGTTGGCGATGTTGTCGGCACCGGCCTGGTGGCCTTCCTTGGTGCCGTGGCCACGCGCCCTGGCCCACCGGCGGTTGCCGTCGAGCATGACCCCCACGTGCCGCGGCAGCGTCGCGCGCTCGAGGCGACGGCTCAGGCGCCGCTCGTACGCGGCGTACAGGAGGTCGGACAGCGCCACGGTCACTCCTCGGCTGGTCGGTGGACGGAGCGGTGGACGGAGCCCCGTCCACCGACCCACGCTACCCCCGTCGCCGAGGGGTGATGGGGCAGGATCGGGCCCATGTCGTCCGCGCCGAGCTCCTTCTACGTCCTCGACGACGCCGGCGACGCCGGCGAGGGCAGTAGCACCAGCAGCAGCACCGTCACCGCGACGCGCCACACCGCGGGGCCCTGGTCGCCTGCCGCCCAGCACGGCGGCCCTCCCATGGCGTTGATGGCCCGGGAGGCGGCTCGCCTCGGTGACGGCACCCGAGTCGTCGCGCGGGTCACCTGCGACCTGCTCGGACCCGTGCCTGTGGGGCGGCTGCACGTCGAGGCCAGGGTGGCGCGGCCGGGCCGCACGGTCGAGCTCGTCGAGGTCGCCCTCACCGACGTCGACACCGGGCGGCAGGTGGCCAGGGCCGCGTTGTGGCTGGTCCCGCGGGAGGTCACCGGCCCAGTGACTCCCCTGCCGCAGCCGCCCGCGGGCCCCCTCGAGGGCCGCGAGCAGCCGGTCCCGCCGGGCTGGCACCGGGGCTACCTCGACGCCATCGAGTGGCGCTGGGTCGCCGGGTCGCTGGCCGAGCCCGGTCCGGCCACCGTGTGGATGCGTCCGCGGCTGGGGCTGCTGCCCGGCGAGCCGCTGAGCCCGGTGGAGCGGCTCCTGACCTGCGTCGACTCCGCCTCGGGCGCCGGCGCCGCCCTGGCCAAGGACGAGTGGCAGTTCATGAACACCGAGCTGACCGCCCACGTGGTGCGCGAACCGGTGGGCGAGTGGGTCTGCCTGCAGGCGCAGACGACCGTCGCCGGCGGCGCTGCGGGGCTCGCGAGGGCGGAGGTCTTCGACGAGCAGGGCTTCGTGGCGCACTCGGCGCAGAGCCTCCTCGTGAGGCCCGCCACACAACCTACGCCTTCGTAAGTTACGCAACCGTAGGTTAGGATGTCCGCCATGACCACGACACCCGCCCCCCGTTCCGAGCAGGGACCCGTGGAGTCTGTCGTCGCCGCGGTGAAGCCCCACCTGCGCGGCTGGCTGCACGCCGGCATGGTGCCCCTGGCCCTGGCCGCCGGCATCGTCCTCATCGCCCTGGCGCCCACGACCTCGAGCCGCATCGCCGCCACCGTCTTCTCCATCTCCGCGTGGCTGCTGTTCGGCACCTCGGCCGTCTACCACCGCGGCAACTGGTCACCCCGGGTGGCCGGCGTGCTCAAGCGGATGGACCACTCCAACATCTTCCTGATCATCGCGGGCACCTACACGCCGTTCGCGCTGCTGCTGCCCCCTGAGCAGCAGCGCACCATGCTGCTCATCGTGTGGATCGGCGCCGTAGCCGGTGTGCTGTTCCGCGTGTTCTGGGTCGGCGCGCCGCGGTGGCTCTACACCCCGGTCTACGTCGCCCTCGGCTGGGTGGCCGTGTTCTACCTCGGCCCACTGCTGCACTTCGGCGGCCCCGCCATCGTCACCCTCATCGCCGTCGGCGGCCTGCTCTACACCGCCGGCGCGCTCGTCTACGGCATCAAGCGCCCCAACCCGTCACCGCGCTGGTTCGGGTTCCACGAGATCTTCCACGCGCTGACCGTGGCGGCCTTCGTCACGCACTACATCGCCGCGTCGATGACGGTGTACGGCGCGGCCTCCTGACCCTCGGCGCAGGCACCTGACGCAGGCGTACGGCGCCGGTCAGGACTGATCGGCCGGCAGCGGGGCCGTCTGCCAGAGCCCCACGACCGTGCCCTCGGGGTCGGCGAAGTAGGCGTTCCAGCCCATGGGGCCGACCGACATCTTCTCCCGGACCACCGAGCCGCCGCGCTCCTGCACCTGGGCGAGCGTGCGGTCGATGTCGTCGACGTCGATGACCACCACGGGCTGACCCAGCGGCGCCCCACGCTGCCCCATGCCGCCGTTGACGAAACCCGGCTCGGTGGCGCCCCGGTCACCCGAGGGACCGGTGGTGACCAGGGTGTAGGCCATGTCCGGCACGTCCTGCATCTGCCAGCCGAACAGGTCGCCGTAGAAGGCCTTGGCCCGGGCCTCGTCGTCGAACGGTAGCTCGAAATGGACCACGCGACCGCTCATGGCACACCTCCGGGAGTCAGCTGGGGTCGTGCTCCCCAGTGTGCCCCTGGGAGCCCCCGCCGTCATCGGCCGCGGAAGCCTCTGTCGTCCCCTCGTCCCGGGTCGCCGCGTCCGGGCTCGAAGGACGGCCCTTGCGCGCACGCCGCTCCTGCTCGGCCCGCTCGGCCTCCTTGGCCAGCTCCTGCGAACGGTAGGACATGCGCCGCATCCGGGCGTTCATGTTGCGCATGAGCAGGTAGAGGGCGAGCGCGAGGACGAAGAACGCCACGAACCCCCACAGCCCCGGGGAGACGAGCGAGGACGGGGCGCCGTTCACAGGATCGAGGCCTTGCGCTGGTCGTGCACGACCTCGAGGCCGCCCCGGGTGGCGAGCTCGTCACCGGCGGCGGCGTCCCGGATGCCGGCGAACAGGTCGTCCTCGTCGGGCTCGATCGGCACGTAGGAGAGTGCCGCCTCGTACTCCTCGGTCGGCCAGACCGACGCCTGCAGCTCCCTGGGCACCTGGAACCAGGTGCCGTCGGGGTCGATCTGCGTCGCGTGCGCGAGCAGCGCCTGGTCGCGCACGTCGAAGTAGTCGGCGCAGTGCACGCGGGTGGTGATGTCGCGCGGCGGGCGGTCCTCCCACCGCTCCAGCCAGTCGGCGTACGGGCTCTCCTCGCCGAGGGCGATGAGCGCCTCGTGGAAGGCCACGATCTTCTCCTTGGAGAAGCCCTGGTTGTAGTAGAGCTTCAGCGGCTGCCACGGGGCGCCCGCGTGCGGGTACGCCGACTCGTCGCCGGCCGCGAGGAAGGCCGCCATCGACACGGTGTGGGTCATGACGTGGTCAGGGTGGGGGTAGCCACCGTTCTCGTCGTACGTGGTCATGACGTGCGGCCGGTAGCGGCGGATCTCGCGGACCAGCGCCTCTGTGGTCACGTCGAGCGGCTCCAGCGCGAAGCACCCCTCGGGCAGCGGCGGCAGCGGGTCGCCCTCGGGCAGGCCCGAGTCGACGAAGCCGAGCCAGGTGTGCTGGACCCCGAGGATCTCCTGCGCCCGCTTCATCTCCTCGCGGCGCACCCGCGGCAGGTCGCGCAGGATGTGCACGTCGTCCTTGAGGTTGGGATTGAGCACGTCGCCGCGCTCACCACCCGTGCACGAGACCACCAGCACGTCCGCGCCCTCCGCGACGTACTTGGCCATCGTCGCCGCGCCCTTGCTCGACTCGTCGTCGGGGTGCGCGTGCACCGCCATGAGCCGCAACCGGTCAGCCACCTGCACAACCTCACTCGTCCATCGCCGACAATGGGACCACGCGGGTCGGTCGACCCGGGTCCGCTCGACATCCTCTCACCCGTGGAAGGGCCACCATGCCGCTCCCCCGCCCCGCCCCCGGCACCGGTCGCTGGTGGGTCGTCGGCATCATCGGCTGCACCATCGGGGTCGGCCTGGCGGTGTGGCTCGGCCTCGCCAACAGCCTCGGCGCCATCACGGCCACCGACACCGGCTACAAGGTGCTGGACGACCGCAGCGTGCGGGTGGAGTTCGACGTGCACCGGCCCGCCGGCGAAGCGGTCACGTGCCGCATCCAGGCGCTCGACGCGACCTTCGGCGTCGTCGGCGTCACCGACGTCGACGTCCCGGCCTCGGACGAGCGCTCGGTGCACAAGGTGGTCGTGGTCCGTACCGCCTCGCGTGCGGTCACCGGCGTGGTCGACAGCTGCACCGCCCACTGACCGTCCGCCGACCGTCCGCTGACCGGACGCCCTGACGACACCCACCCTGACCAGCCACGACGCCACCGGCCGCCCCGCGGACGCGCGGCTCCCGAGGGCCGGGGGAATGGACCGTTTCGTGGCGCTGGCTGTACCCTTGTGGTTTCACCTAGCGGTCTGGACCTGACGACGCGAGTGGTCGGGGTCCGGGCCGTTGTGCGTAACACCCCTCCCTCCGGCGCAGCCGCGCCGACACAGGGACCCGATCAAGGAGTACGACGTGAGCGACACTGCGACCCCCACCGCGAGCTACCTGACCCAGGAGGCCTTCGACCGTCTGAAGGCCGAGCTGGACCAGCTCTCCGGCGACGGCCGCACGGAGATCGCCAAGAAGATCGAGGCGGCCCGCGAGGAGGGCGACCTCAAGGAGAACGGCGGCTACCACGCGGCCAAGGAGGAGCAGGGCAAGATGGAGGCCCGCATCCGCCAGCTGACCCAGCTGCTCGAGAACGCCACCGTGGGCGCCAAGCCCGCCGACGACGGCGTCGTCGAGCCCGGCATGGTCGTCACGGTCGACATGTTCGGCGACGACGTGACCTTCCTCCTCGGCTCGCGCGAGATCGCCGACGGCTCGGACCTCGAGGTCTACAGCGAGAAGTCGCCCCTCGGTGCCGCGATCAACGGCAAGAAGGTCGGCGACAAGGCGAGCTACGAGGCGCCGAACGGCAAGAGCATCCAGGTGACCGTCAAGGCGGCCACCCCGCACGTGCCCTGAGCACCCCCCCGTACGACGCGAAGGGCCGCACCCCACCGGGTGCGGCCCTTCGTCGTTGCACTGAGCTTTGGGTGCCGGTGCGTCAGCCGAACTTGAGGTGGTAGCCCTTGCCGCGCAGCGCGCGCAGGACCTCCTCGCAGTGCTGCTTGCCCTGGGTCTCCAGCTGCAGCCCGATCTCCACCTCGTCGACGCTGATGGTCGTGCCGGTGCGGATGTGCTCGACCTCGAGGACGTTGGCGTCGATGGCGGCGCAGTCGGCGAGCAGGCGCGCGAGGTTGCCGGGGCGGTCGGGGACGCGGACCCGGAACTGCAGGTAGCGACCGGCGGCCGCCATGCCGTGCCGGATGATGCGCAGCAGGAGCAGTGGGTCGATGTTGCCCCCTGACAGCACCGCGACGACGGGCCCGTCGACGGGCTGCCCGGCGCGGCCCAGCAGGTGGGCGACGGCGGCCGCACCTGCGGGCTCCACAACGAGCTTGGCCCGCTCGAGGATGAACAGCAGCGCGCGCGACAGCTCCTCCTCGGACACCGTCTCCATCCCGTCGACCAGGTCGCGGACGAGGGCGTACGGCACGTCGCCCGGCATACCCACGGCGATGCCGTCGGCCATGGTCTGCATGTTCTCGTAGGGCACGGGCTTGCCCGCCGCCAGCGACAGCGGGTAGGCGGCTGCCTGCTCCGCCTGCACGCCGACGATGCGCACGTCCGGCCGGGCGGCCTTGACCGCCACCGAGATCCCGGCGAGCAGCCCGCCGCCACCGGTGCTGACGACGATCGTCCTCACGTCGGGGCACTGGTCGAGGATCTCCAGGCCCGCGGTGCCCTGGCCGGCGACGATGTCGTGGTGGTCGAAGGGGTGGATGAGCACCGCCCCCGTCTCGGCCTCCCACTCGCGCGCCTTGACCAGGCACTCGTCGATGGTGGTGCCCACCTGCTCGATGGTCGCGCCGTACGCCCTCGTGGCCGTGAGCTTGGGCATCGGGGCGCCGTGGGGCATGTAGACCTTCACGTCGATGCCGAGCAGCTGGCCCGCGAGGGCGACGCCCTGGGCGTGGTTGCCGGCGCTGGCGGCGACGACACCGCGGGCCTTCTCCTCGTCGCTGAGCCGTGACATCCGGGTGTAGGCGCCGCGGATCTTGAACGAGCCGGCTCGCTGGAGGTTCTCGCACTTGAGGAAGACCTCGCTGCCGACCCGGTCGGACAGCGCGCGGCTGTACTCCAGCGGGGTGGGGCGGACGACGCCGCTGAGCAGGTCCTGCGCAGCGCGGACGTCGTCGAGGGTGACGGACAGCAACGGTGATGCCATGGGCGCAGGTTAGCGCCCGGCAGACGGTGCCACGGACCGTGCGGCGGGGGCTGCACCGCCTGCGCTGTATGCCTGACCTCCAGCCCGGGCGCCAGCCCTACTCTGGGTGGCGTCGCCCCGCTCGGAAGGGGAAGCCTCGTGGCCTTCACCAACCGGTCCGGCCGACGCCTGGGCACCTGGGGAGGCGGCGCGAGACGGCGGAGGCTGGCCCCGCTCCTGTGGACCGCAGCCGTCACGGCCTCGCTCGCCGTGCCGTGGTGGGTCGTGCTGCGCCTGGAGGTGTCCCACGCGCAGGGCAGCTGGCGGTTCCTGTCCCTGGTGGCCAGCACGACCGCCGCCTCCCTGCTGGTCGCCGCGGTCGTCCTGCCGTCGCGGCTGCGGGCGATCACCTCGCACCTCGGGGTGGAGCGCATCCTGCGCCAGCACCGCCTCCTGGCCGTCGTGGCCGCCCTGCTCGTCGCGGCGCACGTCGTCTTCGTGGTGCTGCACGACCGTGAGGGCCTGCGCGTCCTCGACCTGCGGGACGCGCCACCACGGGTCTGGGCCGCCACCGTCGCGACCCTCGCCCTCGCCGGGCAGGTGGTCCTCGCGCTGAGCCGGCGGTCGCGGGGTCGGCGCTACGAGCGCTGGCGCCTGACCCACGTCGTGCTCGCCAACGTGCTCATGGCCACGGCGGCCCTGCACGTGCTCTGGCTGCAGGACCTCACGGCGTACGGGCCCGCCCGGTGGTGGCTCGCGGCGCTGGGCGCCGTCATGGTGGCGGTGACGGCCTACCGCTGGCTGTGGCGCCCGTTGCGCGCACAGCGACGCGCGTACGTCGTCGACGAGGTGCGTGGGGGGCCGGGGGCCACCGTGGTCGTGCTGCACGCCAAGGGGCACGGCGGCATCCCGTTCCGGCCGGGACAGTTCGCGTGGCTCAAGGTCGGTGCCTCCCCCTTCGTCTTCGAGGAGCACCCCTTCACCATCTCCTCCACCGCGACCGAGCCGTGGCGCAAGGAGTTCGCGGTCAAGCCACTGGGCGACTTCACCCAGGAGCTGTCCGGGCTGTCACCCGGGCAGCGGGTCTACCTCGACGGGCCGCACGGGTCGTTCACCCTCGACGGGCTGCACTCCTCGGCGTTCGTCTTCATCGCCGGCGGGGTGGGCGTCACCCCGATGCTCAGCATGCTTCGCACCATGGCCGCCCGCGGCGACCGCCGTCCGACGGTGCTCGTCGTCGCCGGGCGCACCGCGGACGACCTGCTGCACCGGGCCGACCACGAGCACCTCGACGCCAAGCTGGACCTGCGCGTCGTGGAGGTGCTCGAGGAGCCACCGGAGGACTGGCGCGGGGAGGTGGGGTGGCTCACCCAGGCGGTCCTGCGCGGCGCCCTGCCCGTCCGGCGGGCGGCGGGTCGGGTCGACTACTTCGTCTGCGGGCCCGGGCCGATGGTGGCCGCGACGGTGCACATGCTGCAGGAGCTCGAGGTCGGGCCGGCCCGCATCCACACCGAGCTGTTCGACGTGGTCTAGCGCAGACCGGGGACCAGGGCCGGCTGGTCACCGACCACGGCGCGCGCGAGGGCGACCGCGACCTCGGGGTGCGCCTCGCGCAAGAGACCGACCGCGAAGAGCAGGTAGGCCGCGTCGGTCACCACCGTGGCGTCGCGCGGCACGCGCCAGCCGCCGGCGTGGTCGGCGACCACCGCGCCGAGGACGTCGGCCCGACCCTGCTCGTCCGCGTGGCGCAGGACGCCTCCCGAACCCACCACCACCCGGACGTCGGCCAGCGGCCTGGGGCTGGAGCCCGGCCCCGCAGGGCGGGCGTGGCGGCGTACGGCGACGAGGGCCGCCGCGCGGGCCAGGTCGAGGTCCAGGGCCCGCTCCGTGGCGTCGACCGGCAGGTGGGACGGGTCACGGGCCACGGTGGCGGCGTAGGCGGCCAGCGCGCCGGGCACGGCCACGTGCTCGCGGTGCGCGGCCTCGACCACACCCTCGGCGTTCCAGCGCATGCCGAGGTCGGCCTCCACCGTCCGTGACTGCCACAGGGGTGCCACGACGTCCTTGGCCAGCCCGGCGTCCTCGCCCTGGGGGCGCAGCGCGGAGTAGACGTCGGTGGTGGCGCCGCCGATGTCCACGACCAGGACGTCGCCGCCGAGGTGCTGGGCGAGCACCTCGACACCGTAGAGCACCGCGTCGGGGGTGGGGGCCTGCACCATCCCCGCGAACTCGGGACCCCGGGACAGGCCCTTGCCGCCGATGACGTGCTCAAGGAAGGCGCGGCGGATGGCGGCCCGGGCCCCTTCGGGGGCGATCACCCCGATCCGGGGCAGGACGTTGTCCGCCCGCTCGTACCGCCGTCCGGTGGACTCCAGCAGCGCGGCCACCTCGGCCTGGGCCTTGGCGTTGCCCGCCACGACCACGGGCGCACCCAGGCGGGCCCGCGCGATACGACCGGCGTTGTGCAGCAGGACGTCGGCGTTGCCGCCGTCGGTGCCGCCCACGAGCAGCACAAGGTCGGGCCGGGCGGCGCGCAGGGCCGCCACGTCGGCGCCGGTGAGGGGGCCGGAGGTCACGTGGCACACGCGCGCGCCGGCGCTGAGGCCGACGCGGTGGCCGGCCTGCGCCGTCACCTCGCGCTCGTAGCCCACCACCGCGAGGCGCAGGCCACCCCCCGCGCTGGAGCAGGCGAGCACCTCGTCGACCTGGCCGTGGGAGGCGAGCTGCTCGCGCAGGAGGCGGTAGCCGTCGAGGACGTCGGTGCCGATGGTCGTCGGGGTCGCGGCCGTCGCCACGAGGCCGTCCGAGGAGTCGACCAGCGCCGCCTTGGTGAACGTCGACCCGAAGTCGACGCACAACAGCCTGCTCACCGGGCTGTACCCGTCATCGCGTCATCCGTCCGGTCGGCGGCGGCCGCGTCAGCCGAGCCGGTCGAGGGCCTGCTTCAGGTCGGCGACGAGGTCGTCGACGTCCTCGATGCCCACCGACAGGCGGATGAGGTCGGCGGGCACCTCGAGCTCGGTGCCCGCGACGGAGGCGTGCGTCATCCGGGCCGGGTGCTCGATGAGCGACTCCACGCCACCGAGCGACTCCCCGAGCGTGAACACCTGCGTCTCGGCGCAGACCTTGACCGCGACGTCCTCGCCCGCCTTGAGCTGGAACGAGATCATGCCGCCGAACCGCTTCATCTGGCGGGCCGCGACCTCGTGCCCCGGGTGGCTCTCGAGCCCCGGGTAGTGGACGGCGCTCACGGCAGGGTGGCCGAGCAGGAACTCGACGACCTTCTCGGCGTTGTCGCTGTGCCGCTCCATGCGCAGGGCGAGTGTCTTGAGGCCCCGCAGCACCAGCCACGCGTCGAAGGGACCCGCGACGGCACCGAGCGAGTTCTGGTGGAAGGCAACGCGATCCACTGCGTCCTCGAACCCGGGCACGGTGATGCCGCGGCGCACGACGACGGCGCCACCCACGACGTCGGAGTGGCCGCCGCAGTACTTGGTCGTCGAGTGCGTGACGATGTCGGCGCCCAGCGACAGGGGCTGCTGGAGGTAGGGCGAGGCGAAGGTGTTGTCGACGACGAGCAGGGCGCCCGCCTCGTGGGCGACCTCGGCCAGGGCCGCGATGTCGGCGATGCCGAGCATGGGGTTGGTGGGCGTCTCGACCCAGACGATCCGGGTCTGGCCGGGACGGATGGCGGCGCGGACGGCGTCGAGGTCACCCATGGGCGCGATGCTGTGCTCGACGCCCCAGGGCACGAGGACCTTGTTGAACAGCCGGTAGGTGCCGCCGTAGGCGTCGCTCGGCACCACGACGTGGTCGCCGGGGGTGAGCAGCGCGCGCAGCACGGTGTCCTGGCCGGCGAGGCCGGAGGCGAACGCGAACCCGCGCTCACCACCCTCGAGCGCCGCGAAGCACTCCTCGAGCGCGGTGCGGGTGGGGTTGGCCGAGCGGCTGTACTCGTAGCCGCCGCGGAACCCGCCGATGCCGTCCTGCTTGTAGGTCGACACCTGGTAGATGGGCGTGATCACTGCACCTGTGCCGGCGTCGGGCTCCTGCCCGGCGTGGATCGCGCGCGTGGCGAATCCGCCCTGCTGGTGGTCGCCGCGCTGGTCTCCGTGCTGCTGCTCGCTCATGCCGGCAAGGCTAACGGCTCGCCGACGCCTCTCCCCCGGCAGCCGTGGGTGGCGCCTCGGCAGGGAGCACCTCCACGGCATCACCGACGCGTACGGTGCCGGACTCCAGGATGCGGAAGACCGCGCCACCGCGGGCGTGCAGCGCTCGCATCGCGCCCGGCCCGACGTAGTCGTCCATGAGGCGGCAGGGGGCGGCGAGCCGCACGACCTCCAGCAGGACGTCGCCGATGCGCATCCGGGTGCCCGGCCTGGTCGGGACCGGTCCGCTCGAGATGGTCAGGTTGCGACGCGTTGCCCCGGCAGGCACCGGAGCCCCCAGGTCGGCTGCCGCCGCGTCGAGGTCTGGCTGTGACTGCACGGTCACGTGCCGGTGCCGCGTCCCGTGGTAGCGGTCCCCGACCAGCCCCTTCCCCGCCTCCGCCTCGACCTGCTGGACGGCCTTCGTGGGCAGCCGCGTGCCCGGCGCCAGGTGGATCGACGTCACCACGGCGGTCACAGGACCTTCTGCCACTCGCGGAGCCACGCGTCGGGCTCGTAGCCGAGCTCGCGGTTCACGGCGAGCATGTGGTGGTTGTCGTCGGCGTTCCACGTGCGGATGCGCCTCACCTCGGGCAGCTCGTCCATGACGGCGAGGGTGCTGGCCGCCTTCAGCCGCAACCCGAGCCCGTGCCCGCGGTGCTCGCGCATGACAAGGGTGTCCTGCTGGTAGCCCAGGTCGGCATGCGCCCCCACCTGGACCTCGGAGTAGCCGACCAACCGCCCAGTCGACTGCTCGACGGCGAAGGTGTCGACCACCCGCCGCTGCATGGCCGCGATGCGCACGTAGCCCTGGCGCACCCGCTCCTCGTCCCACACCTCCTCCTCGAGCCGGAGGTCCCCGAGGGGCACGTCGGTGCTCATGCGGCGGCTCAGCTCGGCCCGCCCCTCCAGCCAGCCGTCCGGTATGCCGTCCCAGCACGTGGCCATCGTGTACCCGTCCTGGGGTGCAGCGAGGACGGCCTCGAGCCGGTCGCGGTCCGCCGGCAGGGGCAGGGTGCTGCGCAGGACCGTCTGCGCCGCGGCATACCCGTGTCGCGCGGCGAACTCCTCACCAGCCGCGTCCCGGTCGCCGAAGGCCCACTCCGTGCCGGCGAGCAGGACCGACCGGCCCTCGTCGCGGGCCGCCCGCTCCCCCGCGTCGAGCAGCGCCGTCCCCACGCCGCGGTGGCGGTGCTGCGGTCGGACGGCGAGGAGGACCTCGGCGACGGTGCGGTTGTCGTGCTGCGGGAGGGTCAGTGCGAGGGCACCGACGACGGTGTCGCCGGCCACGGCCACCCAGGAGACTCGGCGACGCTCCGTGCTGCGCGCCAGCTCCCGCAGCTCCTCCACCCTCCAGCCCGAGTGCGCGTCGCCGAGCGAGCGCCGTCCCGCCTCGTCGAACGTCGCCGCCCACTCACGGAACAGGTCGTCCTGCGCTGGGTCCTGGGCACTGACGGGTCGGATGTCGAGGTCGGTCGTCACCACCCCACCCTGCCGCCCCCGGCCTCCTCCCGGCCACCGAGTATCGCGACGACCGCCGGCGGAACAGCCGGGCACGGGTGGGCGTTGCACGAGACGTGATATTCGGATCGCGTGCCAAGACCACGCTGCCCACCGCCGAGGCCGCCCTCGCGGGGCGGGGCCAGCGACCGTTCCACCTCGACGGGACGCACACCGTCCTCAAGACCCCCATCGAGGGCCCGTGGCCGGAGGGCACCGAGGTGGTGTACGTCGCCATGGGCTGCTTCTGGGGCGCGGAGCGCATCTTCTGGCGGCAACCGGGTGTGGTGACCACGGCCGCCGGCTACATGGGCGGACTGACGCCCAACCCCACCTACGAGGAGACCTGCACCGGGCTCACCGGCCACGCCGAGACGGTGCTCGTCGCCTACGACCCGGAGCAGACGAGCACCGAGCTGCTGCTCAAGGAGTTCTGGGAGAACCACGACCCGACGCAGGGCAACCGCCAGGGCAACGACATCGGCACGGCATACCGCTCGGCGATCTACTGGACCACGCCGGACCAGCAGCGCGCGGCCGAGGCGACCCGCGAGGCGTTCCAGAAGGTGCTGACCGACCACGGGTTCGGCACCATCACGACCGAGCTGCGGTCCGCGGCCGACGCCGGCACGTTCTACTACGCCGAGGACTACCACCAGCAGTACCTCGACAAGAACCCCGGCGGCTACTGCAACCACGGCCCCAACGGCATGACCTGCCCGGTCGGTCTCGTGAAGCAGGACCAGCTGCCCTCGCAGGAGAGCGTGTTGCGCGCCAACGACTCCGGCGGCTACGGCACCGGCAGCTGAGGGGGTTCACCGAGGGCGCCCGGCCACGGCATACGCTGCGCCGGTGCTGATCCGCGACGCCCGCCCCCAGGACCTCGCTGCGTTCGCGCCCATCTTCCGGGCGGTCGTCGAGGACGGTGAGACCTACGCCTACCCCGAGGGGCTCGACGACGACGAGATCCGGGCGCTGTGGTTCGAGCAGTCGCCCGCCCGCACCGTGGTGGCTGTCGATGACGACGGCACGCTGCTCGGCAGCGCCAGGATGGGACCCAACCGACCCGGCCGCGGGGCGCACGTCGCCACGGCCAGCTTCATGGTCGGGGAGGCCGCCCGCGGCATGGGCGTCGGCCGCGCCCTCGGCGAGGAGATGCTGCGCTGGGCCCGCGAAGAGGCTTACGCGGCAGCGCAGTTCAACGCCGTGGTCGAGACCAACACCGCAGCCGTCGCGCTGTGGGAGCACTTGGGGTTCGAAGTGCTCACGACCGTCCCAGCAGCCTTCGAATCCAGGCGGCACGGCCGCGTCGGGCTCCTCGTGATGCACCGTCTCTTGTAGAGGGAGCAGCAGCCCTGGCCCTCTCGGCCTCACCCACCTTCGCCTCGCGGAGCACGCGCCACTGCCCGACGAGCTCGTCCACGTCGACGATCCGCGCCCACACCGGCGACCGGGGCCCGACGGCCGGCCGCAACCGGTCGAGGCGCACCCGGTGGTTGTAGTCGTCCAGAACCGCTCGCACGCTCTGCTCGGTGCGCAGGTCCAGCAGCGACTCGGGGAAGCCGGCGGCCTCCTTGCGCAGCGCCATCGACGGCGACATCGCCCCGGACAGGTCGAGGTTCTCGCGCTCGACCAGGCCCTTGACCCACCAGTCGGGGTCGTCGTGCTCGGGGTCACCGAGGCTGCGCAGGGGTTTGCCGGCGCCCGGCAGGTTGTCGAACTCCCCGCGTTCCTGCGCCTCCCGGATCGCCTTCTCCACGGGCGACTCCCACCGCTCCATCTTCCGACCCTAACCCGGCCCCTCCGGCGCACGCACGCCTGCCCATAGGGTCGGAGCATGCGCATCGTGTCCCTCCTGCCGTCGACCACGGAGATCCTGTTCGCGGTCGGTGCGGGCCCCCAGGTCGTGGGCGTGACCTTCGAGTGCGACACCCCCGCGGAGGCGCGTGAGCGCACCATCGTCTCCACGACCGCCATCCCGGAAGGATTGCCACCACACGAGATCGACGCCTTCGTCAGTCGCGCCGTGGCTGCCGGGGAGGACCTCTACCACCTCGATGCAGGCGCGCTCTCGGCACTCGACGCCGACCTCGTGGTCACCCAGGACCTGTGTGCCGTCTGCGCGGTGGACGTCTCGGTCGTCGACGACGCCCTGTCCTACCTCGGATGCCGGGCCGAGGTGCTCACGATCGACCCGCACAGCCTCGAGGAGGTGCTCGTCTCGGTGGGCACCCTGGGCGCCGCCAGCGGCTGCGGCGACGCGGCAGCGGCTCTCGTGTCGGCCTTGCGTGGGCGGCTGGCCGCCGTGGAGGAGGCGGTACGCGGCGCGGCCCGGCCGCGAGCCCTGGTGCTGGAGTGGACCGACCCTGCCTTCGCCCCCGGCCACTGGGTGCCCGAGATGGTCACCGCTGCCGGCGGGACCAGCGCGCTGGGCACCCCCGGGAAGAAGTCGGTGCGCGTCACGTGGGACGCCGTGCGCGGCAGCGCACCCGAGGTCGTGGTGTGCGCTCCCTGCGGCTACGACCTCGACGGGTCGACCGCGCTCGCACGTGAGGCGATCGCGTCCGGCGAGCTGCCGCACGGCGTACCGGTCTGGGCCGTGGACGCGAACGCCAGCTTCGCCCGCCCCGGGCCGCGCCTCGTCGACGGGGTCGAGGCGCTCGCGGGGATCCTCCACCCCGACCGCGCACCGGCGCCTCGCGCAGACATGGCCCGCCGACTGCGCTGAGCGCGGCGCTCCTCACCGACGAAGGGTGGGAACCTGCTGCCTCCGGCGTACCGGAAGAAGCAGGTTCCCACCCTTCGAGGTGAGTGCGGGGCGGAGGCCCCGCGGTCAGTCGACGAGGGAGATGAGCAGGTCGGCCCGGGTGAGGACTCCGACCGGCTTGCCGTCCTCGACGACCATGATGGCGTCGGACTTCTCGAGCTCGTGCCGCGCGACGGTGACGGCCTCTCCTGCACCGACGAGCGGCAGCGACGGCTGCATGTGCTTCTCGACCGAGTCGGTGAGGTGGGCGGTGCCGTTGAACAGCGCCTCGAGCAGGGCCCGCTCGCTCACCGAACCGGCGACCTCGCCGGCCATGACCGGCGGCTCGGCCTTGACGACGGGCATCTGCGAGACGGAGTACTCGTGGAGGATCTCGATGGCGTCGCGCACGGTCTCGGTGGGGTGGGTGTGCACGAGGGCGGGCAGGTCGCCGGCCTTGCTGTGCAGCACCTCGCCGACGGTGGTCTCGGCCTTGGAGTGCATGAAGCCGTAGGAGCTCATCCACTCGTCGTTGAAGATCTTCGACATGTAGCCACGGCCGCTGTCGGGCAGCAGCACGACCACGACCGCGTCGGCCGGCAGGTCCTTGGCCGCGCGCAGGGCGGCGACGACCGCCATGCCGCAGGAGCCGCCGACGAGCAGGCCCTCCTCCTTGGCGAGGCGGCGGGTCATCTCGAACGAGTCGGCGTCGCTCACGGCGATCACGTCGTCGACGACGGCCGGGTCGTAGGCGGTCGGCCAGAAGTCCTCGCCCACGCCCTCGACGAGGTAGGGACGGCCGGTGCCGCCGGAGTAGACCGAGCCCTCGGGGTCGGCGCCGATGACCTGGACGCGACCACCCTCGCGGTCGGCGGAGACGTCACGCAGGTAGCGACCGGTGCCGGTGATGGTGCCGCCCGTGCCGACGCCCGCGACGAAGTGGGTGATGCGGCCGTCGGTGTCGGCCCAGATCTCCGGGCCCGTCGACTCGTAGTGCGAGGCCGGGCCGTTCTGGTTGGCGTACTGGTTGGGCTTCCACGCGCCCTCGATCTCGCGCACGAGGCGGTCCGAGGTCTCGTAGTAGGAGTCCGGGTGGTCGGGGGCCACGGCGGTCGGGCAGACCACGACCTCCGCGCCGTACGCCTTGAGCACGTCGCGCTTGTCCTGGCTCACCTTGTCGGGGCACACGAACACGCACTTGTAGCCCTTGCGCTGGGCCACGAGCGCCAGGCCGACACCGGTGTTGCCCGAGGTGGGCTCGACGATGGTTCCGCCGGGCTTCAGCTCGCCGGATGCCTCGGCTGCCTCGACCATCTTCAACGCGATGCGGTCCTTCACCGACCCGCCGGGGTTGAGGTACTCGACCTTGGCGAGGATGGTCGCCGCGATCCCCTCGGTGACCGAGTTGAGCTTGACCAGGGGCGTGTTCCCGACGAGGTCGGCGATGTGCTCTGCGTACTTCACCCGGTCATCCTCTCAGACCTCTGCCGGAGGCCGGACCAGGCCGGGGTGGGGCACGCTGGGTCCGGGCGGCTCGTTTACCGTGGCAGCCTGGACAGCGAAGGGGAGACCGATGGGTCGGGCACGACGGGCGCGCAGGATCGCGGCCACTGCGGCGTACGGCGGCGGGGGCCTCGCGGCCGGCATCGGCATGGTCGGCGCCCTCGGCTACGGGCTGCTCAAGGTCGAGGCCCAGATCGCGCGCAAGGTCGTGGGCCAGCCGTTCGACGGCGCCCCGGACGACAACGGCACGTACGGCGCCGGCGCCGGTGAGCCCGTCGAGCTCGTCGTCCTCGGCGACTCCTCCGCGGCCGGCATGGGGGCCGACCACGCCCACCAGACCGTCGGCGCGATCATCGCCAACGGCGTCTCCGCCCTGACCGGGCGGCCGGTCCGGCTCACCAACACCGCCGTCATCGGAGCCGAGTCCTCCGGGCTCGAGCTCCAGCTCGCCAACGCCCTCGACCGCGTGCCCCGCCCCGCCGTGGCGGTCATCATGGTCGGCGCCAACGACGTCACCCACCGCATCGACAAGGCCATCGCCGTGCGGCACCTGGAGACGACGGTCCGCTCGCTGCGATCGCTCGGCACCGAGGTCGTCGTCGGCACCTGCCCCGACCTCGGCACCATCGAGCCCATCCCCCAGCCGCTGCGCCTCATCGGCCGCCGCTGGTCCCGCGACATGGCCGCCGCGCAGACCGTGGCCGTCGTCGAGGCGGGCGGGCGCACCGTGTCGCTCGGTGACCTGCTGGGACCCGAGTTCTACGAACGCCCGCACGAGATGTTCAGCGCCGACCGCTTCCACCCCTCCCCCGCCGGGTACGCCCGCGCGGCAGCAGCCCTGCTGCCCAGCGTGTACGCGGCGCTCGGCGTCTGGTCCGGCGACGAGGTCGAGGAGCGACAGCCCGACACCCGTCGCGGGGAGGGCGTCGGCCCGGTGGCCGTCGCTGCGACCTACGCCGTGCGCGACCCCGGCACGGAGGTCAGCGCCACCCAGATCGCCGGGCAGGCCCGGGGCCCACGTGGCCGCTGGGCCAAGCTCCTGCGCCGGCCCCGGATCCCCCTGCTGGACCGCCAGCAGGCCAACGGCCCCGCCAAGGGAACGCTCGACGGTGCGTCCGACGGCCGGCCCGGTGCCCTCGACGGCGAGAGCAAGACCACACCGCGGGCGGCAGACGCGCACCCAGCACCACGGCATACCATCGAGACCGACTAAGCGACCGCTTATCCGGGCGGTCGACCTCGACGAGGAGGAACCCCCGTGACCGAAGCCGTCATCGTCTCCACCGCCCGCACGCCCATCGGCCGGGCGTTCAAGGGATCGCTCAAGGAGATCCGTCCCGATGACCTGTCGGTGCAGGTGATCCGCGCCGCGCTCGCGAAGGTCCCCGAGCTCGACCCCACCCTGGTCGAGGACCTCTACTGGGGCTGCGCCGAGCCCTCGGGTCGCCACGGGTCCAACATGGCTCGCGTCGTCTCGGTGCTCGCAGGCTTCGACGGGCTCCCCGGCTCCACGATCAACCGGTTCTGCGCCTCGTCGGTGCAGACGACCCGCATGGCCTACCACGCCATCAAGGCCGGCGAGGGCGACATCTTCCTCTCCGGCGGGGTCGAGTGCGTGTCGCAGTACACGAACTGGGCCGGTGCGGGCGGTTCGGCCGGTGACGACCAGAACCCCGCCTTCAAGCCGGCGCAGGAGCGCAGCGAGGCCATTGCCAAGTCCAACGACACGTGGACCGACCCGCGCGAGCAGGGCCTGGTCCCCGACGTCTACCTCTCGATGGGCCAGACGGCCGAGAACGTCGCGACGCTCAAGGGCATCAGCCGCGAGCGCCAGGACGAGTGGGGCGTCACGAGCCAGAACCGCGCCGAGAAGGCCATCGCCGACGGGTTCTTCGAGCGCGAGATCGCGCCCGTCACGCTGCCCGACGGCACCGTCGTCAGCAAGGACGACGGTCCGCGTGCCGGCGTCACCCTCGAGGCGCTGCAGGGGCTCAACCCGGTGTTCCGCGAGCAGGGCACCATCACCGCCGGCAACTGCTGCCCGCTCAACGACGGCGCCGCCGCGGTGGTGGTCATGAGCGAGACCAGGGCCAAGGAGCTCGGCCTCACCCCGCTCGCCCGCGTCGTCTCGACCGGCGTCTCGGCGCTGTCGCCCGAGATCATGGGGCTCGGCCCCGTCGAGGCGTCCCGCCAGGCCCTCGCCCGCGCCGGCATGACCATCGACGACATGGACCTCTACGAGATCAACGAGGCCTTCGCCGCGCAGGTGCTGCCCAGCGCCGACGAGCTCGGCATGGACTTCGACAAGCTCAACGTGCACGGTGGGGCCATCGCGCTCGGCCACCCGTTCGGCTCGACCGGCGCCCGCATCACGACGACGCTGCTCAACGGGCTCGCCTCGCGCGACGGCCAGCTCGGCCTCGAGACCATGTGCGTGGGCGGCGGCCAGGGCATGGCCATCATCTACGAGCGCCTCAGCTGAGGACCCCCACCGCAGCTGCGGACCCTCACCCCAGCTCGGCCAGGAGGCCCCGGAGCCGGCGCGGCAACGCGTCGACGCCGGGGCCTCCTGCCGTGCAGGCGTCGTGCACCAGCACGGTCAGCTGGTCCATCACCACGGCCGGTCCGAGGTCGGGCAGCCGCGCAGCGTCGGCACCGGCGAGGTCGACCAGCACGGCCCGGACGGTCGGGACGCGCGACAGCGCGTGGTCCAGCGGCAGCTGTTGCCACCGCCGGACCGCGCGCTGGAGCTCGGTCGAGACCTCCTGCGGCACCGGCGATCTCGGAGGCACGTCGGTCTCGGGTCGTCGGGTCAGTTGTTGCGCAGGCGGCCGAGCAGCCGCAGGATCTCGAGGTAGAGCCACACGAGGGTCACGATGAGCCCGTGGGCCAGCAGCCACGAGTACTTCTCGGGGGCACCTGCCGCGATGGCCCGGTCGATCGAGTCGAAGTCGACCGCGAGCATCGCCGAGGCGAGGCCGATGGCGAACAGGGAGATGCCGATGCCGAGCCCTGACGTGCCGCCGATGCCGAACGGCGCCTGGGTGAACAGGGTGTAGCCGAGGTTGATGAGCGCGAAGATCACGTAGCCGATGACCGCCATGGTGACGATGCGGCGGAACTTCGCGGTGACCTTGATCAGGCCGGTCTTGTAGGCGAGCAGCATCCCGGCGAAGACGGAAAGCGTCGCGAGGACGGCCTGGGCGACGATGCCCTGGAACACCGGCACGTCCTTGGACTTGTCGAAGACCGTCGAGTAGATGTTGCTGACCGAGCCGACCAGGGCGCCCTCGAAGACGGCGTAGGCGACGATCAGCGGGACGCTGACCGTCTTCTTGAACGCGATGACCAGCCCGAGCACGAGCGTCGCGGCGATGCCGCCGAGCATGAGGGGCAGGCCGAACGAGGGGGTGAGCTGCCAGGCGATGATCCCCACGACGACCACGATGCTGAACAGCGCCGCGGTCTTCATGACCACGTCGTCGATGGTCAGGCGACGGGTCTGGACGGGCCCGGCGGAGGGCTGGTTGTAGAGGTCCTGCAGCTGCTGCGGCGTCATCGCGTCGGTCGACGCCATGCCGGCGGTCGGCTGCTGGGGGGCGCGGCCGAAGCCGGCGTAGCCCTTGCGGGACTCCTTGTCGATCCGGTCGAACACCGGGTTGCTGGCCATGCGTTGCTCCTCGAGGGGCGGTGGTGCGGCCGTGCGGAAGGCCGCTCACCCCACCCTACGGCGGGAGCGACCCAGAAGTTCCCGGGCGCGGCTCCCGTCCGGTCGCGTCCCATCGGCCCGACTTCTCCACCATTCGACGCACTTCAGGTGCCCATTCCGGCGGAAGTGCCACGACGCACTGGATGGCAATACTCGAACGTCCCCTTTCGAAGAGATCGTCCGCGTTTCGAGAGCGAAGGCGAGTGCCATGACCATTGACCCCGACCACACCCCGTCGTCGACGCGCCGGATCCTGCTGCTCCTGCTGGCGTGCGTCCTCGCGCTCGCACTGCCCTTCATGGTGATGCGCGCGATCGCCCCCCGCCCCGCGTCCTCCGCCGACCCTGCCGGAGTCGCCGCGCTGGTCGCGGGCAGCGCCGCCGCGACCGCTCCCCGCGGGACCTCCACCAACCGCCCGACCGCCAGGACCGCGACAACCGGCAGGACGGCCACCGCGACCGGCGCCACCTCGACCTCCGCCCCGTCCTCCACGACCTCGACCTCCGCTGCGTCCTCGAGCACCTCGGGTCCGGCCGGCGGCACCGAAGCCCTGGCTGCCGACGCCGAGGCCTGCCGGCTGGCGAACCTCCGGCAGCAGTCGCCGCTCAGCGCGGCCGCGGTCTCCCTCGCCCAGTTCGACAAGCACATCGACGCCATGAACCTCCTGGTGGCCGGGAAGATCACCCTCGCCGTGGCGACGACCTTCTGGGACCAGACCCGCGTGGGGGCGGCCCAGAACGCGGCAGCCTTCCGCAGCGCCGACAAGCAGCTGACCGCTGCCACCTCGACGTGCCGGCCGCCGGACCCCTCGGTCGCCTACAGCACGCCGTACGGGCAGCTGCTGGCCATCTCGGGCTGCGCCAACGCCATCAAGGCGCGGACCACGGAGCTGGCCCGGGCCCGGGCCGCGGTGACCACCTGGGAGCACCACATCCACGACATGGAGATGCTGCGCACAGGGCACATCACCCCGGCCCAGGCGACAGCCGCCTGGAGCAAGAACTGGAGGACCGGGGCGGGGCAGCTGGCGGCCTACGACGCGGCGGCCGCAGCCGCCGCGAAGCTGCACTGCTCGCTGGACTGACCCAGCCGATTGGTGCCCCCGACGGGGGTCGAACCCGCACCTGTGGCGATTTTAAGTCGCCTGCCTCTGCCAGTTGGGCCACGGGGGCGCGCCCAGTATGCCGCCACGGGCGCCGCTCAGGTCGCGCGCCTCAGCGGCTCACCGGCGCGCACCTCAGGTCGTGCGGCTCAGGTGGCGCGTCCTCCGCTGACGTCCGACCCCCGTCGGCCGGCTGCCCGCTCGGTGATGCGCCGGGCGCCGGTGGCCTGGAGCTGGATGACCGCCCGTGCCAGCGGCGGTGCGTAGCGCAGCCCGCGCCACGAGAGGTGGGCGAGGAACCCGACGGGGATGACGGCCTTGTCGGCGGCCAGGCCGTCGACGGCTCGCCTGGCGGTGTGCTCGGCGGTGAGGAACCGCGGTTGCAGCATCCGGACGCGCGAGCGGACGCTGCTGCCCCCGAAGCTCGCCGGCGCCTCGTACATGGAGTCGAGCAGCGGGGTGTCGACGAAGCCGGGGCACAGCACGCTGACCCGGATGCCGAGCCCAGCGGCCTCGGCGCGCAGGGCGGTCGAGAGCCCGACGACCGCGTGCTTGGTCGTCGTGTAGGGCAGCATCGACGGCGCCGGGATGAGGCCGGCGAGCGAGGCGGTGTTGAGGATGTGCCCACTGCCCTGTCGGCGCATCACCGTGTAGGCGGCCGTGACCCCGTGGACCACGCCGCGCAGGTTGACGTCGATGGCCTTGTCCCAGTGCCGCTCGTCGAGCTCCTCGAGCAGGCCGCCGAGGCCGATGCCGGCGTTGTTGACCATGACGTCGAGCCGCCCGTGCTCGGCCACCACGGCGTCCACGACGGACCTGACGGCTGCCGCGTCGACCACGTCGAGCTCCACGGCGTCGGTGCGCGGCCCCAGCTCCCGCGCTGCCGCCTGCGCCGCAACCAGGTCGAGGTCGGCGATGACGACGTGGCTGCCCCGGGCGACGAGCTCGGCGGCGATGGCCTTGCCGATGCCCGAGGCGCCGCCGGTGACGATGCTCACCTGGGGGGCGAATGCCTTACGCATCAATGGTCTCCTTGGTCCGGGCGGCCGTGGGGCTGTTCGTGACGGGGACGAAGACGGAGTCGTCGATCCTGCGGGTCCGCCACCAGTAGGCCAGCGTCGACCCCGGCCACAGGGCGGTGTTGTGGCCGAACCGGTCGAGGTACCAGCTGCGGCACCCGCTCGCCCAGACGGTGTGGCGTGTGCGCCGCTCCATCTCCGCCGTGAAGGCTGCCTGCGCGGAGTCGCTGGTGACCCTGGCCCCGGCCGCGCGGGCCCGCTCGATCCCCTGCAGTGCGTAGCGGGTCGCGAACTCGCTCATCATGACGACCGAGCTGTGGCCGAGCCCGGTGTTGGGGCCGAGCAGGAGGTAGAGCTCGGGGAACCCTGCGACGGTGACCCCGAGGTGCGTGTGGGCGCCCGTGGACCACTCCTGCGCCAGGGTGCGCCCGTCGAGGCCGGTCACGGCGATGCGGTCGAAGCTGCCCGTCAGGGCGAAACCGGTGCCGAGGACCAGCGCGTCGACCTCGTGCCGCGCCCCGTCGGCGGTGACGACGGCATCGGGCTCGACCCGCGCGATGGGCTCGGTGACGAGCGAGACGTCGTCACGGTCGAACGTCGGCCAGTAGGTGCTCGAGAGCAGGATCCGCTTGCAGCCCAACCGGTATCGAGGCGTGAGGCGGTCTCGGACCTCGGGGTCGCGGACCGCCTTGCGCAGCTCCCGCAGCGCCACCCGCTCACCGAGACGGGCGAGGGCCGGGAAGCGGACGAACAGGGGCGCCCGCGCCTCGAGCTCCCAGTAGGTGCGCCAGCGCACCGCGCGCTGCAGCACCGGGAAGCGCCGGAACAGCCGCTGGTGGCGCGGGCTCCACTCGACGTCCTTCTTGGGCATGGTCCACGCCGGGGTGCGCTGGAACACCGTCGTGTGGGCCGCGCGGGGGGCGAGCTCGGGGACCAGCTGCACGGCGCTCGCGCCCGTCCCGACGACGCCCACGCGCAGGCCGTCGAGACCGTCGTCCTCCGGCCACTGCGCCGTGTGCATCAGCGCGCCCGCGAAGTCGTCCAGGCCCTCGATGTCCGGGCGAGCCGGCTGGTGCAGGCCACCCACGCCCAGGACCAGGGCGTCCGCGGTCCACTCCCGGCCGTCCGCGGCGGTGAGCTCCCAGCGCCGGCGCTCCACGTCGTACCGGGCCTGCCTCAGGTCGGCGCCGAGGACGACGCGGTCACGCACCCCGTGCCGCCGCGCGACGTCCTGGAGGTAGGCCCAGATCTCGGGGGCGGGGGCGTAGTCGCGGCTCCAGTCCGCCTTCTGGTCGAAGGAGAAGCTGTAGAGGCGCGACGGGACGTCGCAGGCGCAGCCGGGGTAGCGGTTGTCGCGCCAGGTCCCGCCGATGTCGTCCGCCTTCTCCAGCAGGACGAAGTCGCGCTCCCCGCGCTGGGAGAGCCGGATCGCCATCCCGAGGCCCGAGAAGCCCGTGCCCACGATGACGACGCGGTGGTGCGGTGCGGTCATGGACGAGGAACTTACCATCGGTAAGTTACCAAGGGTAGGGGTAGCATCACCGCGTGCCCCGACCCTCCGCTGCCGCGACCCGTACGCCGCGCGTGCGCGTGCCGCGCGCCGAGCGGGAGGAGCAGATCCTCACCGCCGCCGAGCAGGTCTTCGCCGAACGCGGTTTCCACGCCACCAGCATGGACGAGGTCGCGGAGCGGGTGGGAGTGACCAAGCCGCTCATCTACGACTACTTCGGCTCCAAGGAGGGCCTGCTGTCGGCGTGCATCACGCGCGCTCGCACGCAGCTGCGCGAGGCCACCGAGCTGTCGTGGGCCTCGGTCGGCCCGGACGCCCCGCTCTCGGAGGTGTTCGAGGCGGGCGTGCGCGCGTTCTTCGAGTTCATCGACGCCCACGCCACGGCGTTCGTGCTGATCCGGCAGGAGGGTGCGGTCGCCTCGCAGGCCAACCCCCTCATCGAGAGCATCCGCGAGGAGCAGTCGGCCGCGACCGTGGCGACGTTCCGCGCCGCGCCCGGGCTCGGCGCCGTGCCCGAGGAGCTGCTGGAGGGATGCGCGGAGGTCGTCATCGGCGCCTGCGAGCGGGTGGCCGTGTGGCGCGCAGGGCGTCCCGGCATCGGGGTCGAGGACGCCACGGCGATCGTGGTGTCCAGCGTGTGGGGCGGCCTGTCCAGCCTCCTCACCCCGCGCTGACGCCGGCTACCCGGCCGCCCCGCCGTGGGGTTCCCCGCCCTGGGGTTCCGCGCCCTGGGGTTCCGCGCGCTGGGGTTCCGCGCCCTGGGAGACCGTGGTGCCGCGCAGGATCGGTCCGGCGAGCAGGGTGGTGATGGCCGAGGGCGTCGGGCGGGCTGTGGGGTCCAGCAGCGCGGTCACCACCCGCTGCTCCTGCTCGGTGCCGGCCAGACCCGCGTCCGGGTCGGCGACCGCCGCCCCGGAGGCGCCCGCGAAGAGTGACGGCAGTGCCGCGAACTGCGGGTCGGAGGAGTAGCCGCCGACGTTGTCCGTGCCGTCGTCGAACTTCTTGCCGGGCAGCGGACGCGTCTGCGACGTGTGTGGGTCGGGCAGCTCGCCGCAGTCAGCGGGGCGCTTCTCGCCCCAGCGGGGTTCCTCCCCCGGCCGGTACCCCGCCCGCTGCGGCGCCACCTCGACCGTGATGTGGAACTGGTCGGACCGGAACGCCTCATCGATCCGCGGCACCCAGTTCGTCAACGCCGCCGCCATGCACGGGTACTGCGACGCGTACCGCGC